>JAISDY010000010.1 GCA_031264425.1 Endomicrobium sp.
GCATAAACTTTTACATTTTTTTTGTGAGCATAAGCTGTATAATTATAAAAATCATAATTGCTAAAGTTTTGAGCTTTATTTCTTGCGCTGAAATTTTGTAACCCGCAATATACTGCGTCTGTACCGGCTTCAATTGCGGCAATAAACGCTTCTTTTGACCCTGCGGGTGATAAACTCAATTTTGTTCATAGAAGCCATTATACAAAATTGCATGTTTAAGTTTGACTTCAGGGTTAGGATTTATATAAAATAGATTCTCTTAAGCTGGCGCTTGTTTGAATTATAGTATTATTTGATTGTGAAAATTTTCTTCCGACTTCTGCTCTATCCAAGCAAATATTAATACTAGATATATTATATGCCATATAGCGCCGTATAAATAATTATCCAATTGTCAGGGTATTTTTATTAGTTGATTTTTAATTTTTAGTCTTGATAAATGGTAAAATAAAGGAGTAGCAGGTGAACAAAATAGGTATAGTTTGTACAATGGGACCGGCAATACGTTCCCTTGAAATTTTGAAGAATCTAGCCGATAGCGGTATGGCTATAGTAAGGCTTAATTTCTCACACGGGACTTTTGCGGAGTATGAAAAAGACATTTCTTTGGTAAGAACTTTGAACGAAGAGTATAAGAAAGATATAAAAATTCTTGCCGATTTGGAAGGTCACAGAATAAGAGTCGGTAAAATTGAAGGCGGGAAAGTAGAATTAAAGAAAGGTCAACAGCTTATTCTTACTAATAAAGATATAGTGGGAACCGGTAAAGAAATTTCAATAGACTACCTAAATCCTCTTACGGATATTACAAAAGGCCTCACAATTTTTATAGACGATGGGAACCTTGTATTAAAAGCTTTATTTTCAAAAGAAGATGAGCTCGTTACTGAAGTTCAGATGGACTATGTTTTAAAAACCCATAAAGGTGTAAACATTCCCGATGCAAAACTAAAATTTAAACCTTTAGAAGATAAAGACCTTAAAGGTTTGCTTTTTGCTTTGGGTCAAAAGGTTGATTATGTGGCAAATTCCTTTGTTAGAGATGCCGCTGACATGCAGCCTATAATAGACATAGTAAAAGAACAGAAAGCTGAATGTAAACTTGTGGCTAAAATTGAAGATATGTCCGGAATCAATAATATTGATGAAATTCTTAATGTTGTTGACGGAATAATGGTTGCTAGAGGCGACATGGGCGTGTCTTTGCCTGTTTATTCTGTGCCTGTAATGCAAAAATACATAATAAAAAAATGCAAATCGCGCAATAAGTTTGTAATTACGGCTACGCAAATGTTGGAAAGTATGATTAAAAATCCTGTGCCTACAAGAGCAGAAGTCAGCGATGTGGCTAATGCGGTTTTGGACGGAACTGACTATACAATGCTTTCAGCTGAAACGTCAGTGGGGCATTATCCTGAAAAAGCCGTTGCTATGATGGGTAACGTTATAAAATACACATTGGAAAATAAATCAAAGATAGCTTAACTTTTTTATACAAAGAGTGCCGCCTGCCGTTGTAGTATTAGTTTTTGCTAATTTTTCGGCAGGCTCTTTTTTTGATTAGATTGGGAGAAAAAATGGAAATTGTTTATTCCTTGATAGCGGCAAGTGCGGCAATGGTGGGAGCTTTAATAATTTTAACATTTCATAAATGGTCTGAGAGAAATTCTTTTCTTATAATAAATTTTGCGGCTGGCATTATGCTTACTCTTGCTTTTGCTCATTTAATACCAGAGGGATTTGAGTTAAATTCCAATACGATGTTTTATGTCTTGATTGGTTTTTTGTTTATGTTTTTTTTGCAGTTTATTGTTTTATTCCACCCATGCCACGATCATGAGTGCCACACTCACACGCATGTGGCTTCTATTGTGGGCTTATCTCTACATTCAATTATTGATGGACTTATGATAGCCGTTGGCTTTGAGGCTAATGCGGAATTAGGAATTCTTACAACGCTTGCTATTTTGCTTCACAAACTTCCGGATGGAATAACTATTTCTGGAATTTTGCTTCATAAAGGTACTTCTAAAAGGAAGATTTTCCTTTTCTCTCTTCTTACCGCACTATTTACGCCTCTTGGTACAATACTTGGTCTATGTTTATTTAAAGGAATGTCCTTACATATGGTGGGGGCATTTTTAGGGATAACCGCAGGGTCTTTTATTTTTCTTTCAGCTTCAGATTTGATACCGGAAACACATAAGTCAAAGGATAAAATTACGTCGCTTATGTTATTTGCAGGAGTGTTTGTTGTTCTTGCTGCAGAACGTATAATAGGACATTGATTTATAATATTATGATAAGCGATTTTGGAGATTTTTAACGATGAATGAAATAAAGAAGTTTCCATATACCGATATTTTGGGTTGGTCTATATCAAGGTACGACAGATTCTCAAACTGCAAACGTCAATATTTCTACGATTATTATGCAAAGTATGATAAAGAAAATCCTCTTGAGAAAATTGTATTTTTAAAGGGTTTAACTTCAAAGGCTTTAGAAATAGGAAATATTGTCCATGACGTTATAAGAGACATGCTTCAAAGATTTCAAAAAAGCTCAAAACCGATAAACAAAGATAAATTTTTTAAATATGCTTTTAATATGACTCAAGAATATTGTGGTGCTAAAACTTTCTTTGAACATTATTACAATGGCGATTTAATCTCCGTTCAAGAAATATACTTAAAAGTTAAAAATATACTTGAGAATTTTTTAAACAG
>JAISDY010000012.1 GCA_031264425.1 Endomicrobium sp.
GTTATAACTTCCTTATTTTTTACAAAAAACGAATTTTTTATATTTTCAAAACGTTCAACTCTTGACAGCTTAAACTGAGGTTTTGTTATTTTCTTTCTAAATAAGACATTTTTCAATACGGGAATATTTGCTCTAACAGATAATTCGTCCGCAAGCAGTTCAGCTTGATTATAACCTCTTTTTATTTTCCTTATAACGTTTAAAGGGACGGATATGATAAAATCAGATTCTTGATAGAAATCGTTATTTTTCATTGTCTCATACATATCTGCGGCAAAATCTTTAGCTAAAAAAGTTCTATTAGAATATTTAAACTTTAAAATTAATTTCCTTACAGAGCCCTTATACTCATAAACAGAACGCATTTTATCAAACATACGCCTTTTAGAATTTTTCTTACATTCATAACAAAATTCTCCTCCAGAAGATAAAGGCTTGCCGCATATTTGGCAAATATGCTCCTTTATAAAACTAAATGACGATTTGCACATGCCGCATATCCTCGTTTGAGACGTGGAAACTAAATCTTTGCCGCAAGACGAGCATGTGATAGGATAAAATAAATTTATAATTTTCAAAAAAACTTTTTTCATAAATTCCGCTAGAATTGTATAGTCAATTTGCCTATGACGGCAAGATCATAATAATTTAAATCGCGGTTGTATCTAAATTCAAATCTGTCGTAGCTTACTCCGGCAATAAATCTAAAATATTTTGATATTTCATAATCAGCATTAGTGGCTATTCCGTAATTCATATTGTTGTCTTTTTCAACGTTAACGTCGGATTTCTGATCTATGTATTTTATATTTGAAACAAACACCATTCTGTTTTTCAAAGGAATCGCTTTTTTTATTAAGGGGATTTTTAGACCTGTGGGAAATATTAAATCAGCATTTATCTGTCCGATATATGAATTTTTACGAACATTTGAAGAGTATTTTCCCGAAGCATTTTTTTGCCAACGTTCTTCGTTTTCGTATCTCAAGCTAAAACGCCAACGTCCCAATCCGACAGCTCCCTGACATACGTATTTATTTGCTAAAGAATCAAATAAGGTCTTTAAATTATCATAAGACAACTCTTCAGACTTTGTGTTTTCCAAAGCAAAATACAAATCAAAAAGTTTTAAAAACTTAAATCTGTAGTCCAATCCTCGCATAATGCTGTCAATATACGAAACGCTGTAAGACACTACGCTTCTATTGTTATACTTTAAATTAAGTTGAGTATCGTTAAAAAGATGCACCAGATCAAAAAATCTTTCAACGCCAGACATTCCAATCAAAATATCGGGCCATATTATCATACATATTTTATTATAAGTGCCCGTTTTATATGATTTTTCGTTGCCTTGCGTATAAGTACAGTTGGCGCTTATAGAATTTATAGGGCTAAGCAACCCTCTGAAAGAAAAAGCTTCAAAAGGCATATATTTACCTGTAAAACGAACGTCGTTTCTGTTTAAAATTGTCTTAACCGTATATGTGTTTGATGAATAGAAAGGCTGTATATCCATCAACGGATTATCTCTTATCCAAAGTTTTTCTCTAGTCCAGCCAATTGATTGAAAATCTTTATCCACATTATCGTAAGAATCTGAATCTTGAAGTTTATAATATGACGAAAATGACAAACTTTTTAAAAGTCTGGAAGAAGTAACGTCATAAGCGTTTAAATTCCAAGAAATTTCTCCAATGCCGTTTCTTTCTATATATTTCTTTTGACCGGGAATAATAAAAGATTCGGTATTGGTGCTGGAACGAACATTGTAATTTTCTTTAGTATTGATACTGTAGGTAAATGCGGGGCTAAACCAATCGGCAATGCCTAAAACAAGACTTGCCCCCCCACCCTGATTTAAAGATTTGCCGTATTCAATTTCTTCAGGAAAATCTTTATTTCTTTCTCTTACGATATTTATGTTATAGCCCGGAGAAAAAATAATTCCTTTGGTAAATTTGAACGGAGCCTTCAAAGCGAGAATGTTTGACTGCTCTAAAGTATGATAGTCGGAGATATCCAGATATTCTCTTATTTTATCCATACCTAAAAACTGTTTTGACTCTTTTATAGGAGTATCCGGATAAACTTTAAAATAAGATTTTGAAGTCTTTACATCTGCGGATATGCTGGTAGGAAATATGATTAGTCTAACTGGAACATCGTAAAGAAACACTCCTGATAAAGATTCCTTGTCTTCTAAACGCTCAATTTGTGACGTGTCTATAATTGCGCGATCGTATTTTAATCCCAGCTTTGGGAAATTTATGCCCGGTCTTAAGTCTGTTTCCGCAGACCCGCAATATTTTACAATGCGACCTTCATCGTTTAAAGAAATTAAATTTGATTTATTTTCAGAAACTCTCGGCGTTATAGTTTCTATTTTGGAAATTCCTGTTTTTAACGGAAACAATTTTACCGTATGACTGTTTGTTTTCCAACCCTCAAAGTCAAAATAAGCGTTTTCCTCGCTAAAATCTCTGTTATAAACTCCTGCCGTAATATTGCGAAAATCTCTGTCTATAGTCTTTTTAGAAGCGCCAACTGTTACCATGCCTAATATTTCGTTACCTCTCCACTGTAAACTTCCCCCAGTTTTCCAAGCACTACCATTTGTAAGTCTGCTTCCGGTAACATGTATCTCGTTAAACCAAACTTGACATTTGTTACCAATATGGGAAGATTCCACACCAAGGACAAACTGAGATATTCTGCTCAACGACGGATTTCCAACTACTCTAATTTCAGCATTAGCGTCGGATGTTGACCAAGATGCGGTTCGTCCGACGCCGCTTTGTTTTATCGCAATCAAATTCCAGTCCTGCCAAATTGAATCATCAGTTACCGTAACCCTATACTCAAAATAGTTATCATCGTTGCCGCCAGCTCTAAATATTATAACATCGCCGGCATGCGCAAAGCCGTCTTCAGGTTTTGCATAAACCATAAATCTTAACGATTCGTATTTTGACAAATCAAGAGCTTCGCCGTGATAAACTGATTTTGCTAAAAACTGTTCTGTGGCAACCGAAGGAATATACTCAATTTTTAAAGCTCTCTCGTCTTTTTTTACGCTGTTTTCTATGCCGTATAAATCCAAATAATATTTGTTGTTCATAAGAGACTTATAATTTGCATCAAATCTTCCTATTGATGAAATATTGAAATCATTTAAATTTAAACCTGTCTTTTCCCATCTGTTTCCGGCTATTGATATTTTTCCTATCGTCAATCTTCCTTGATCGCCGATCAAACCTCTTGTTTGGCATATTTTGACGCGTAGAATTCTTATATTTCTCCAAATATCTCTATTGGAGTCTTTGACATCTATGGGAATTCTCAATTGACGCCAACCGTTTGGGTTACTATTTATTACGGTTACGCTTGATGAAGAAAGACAGTAACTTCCAGCAACTTCATTTTGCGTATCCAAGACGCCGTTTCCGTTTATATCTTCAGTGTCAAGCTTTCCATTATGAGCCCCTATCAATGATACCGTTCCGTCTGCATTATGATAAGTTTGTCCCGTGTCTTTCCACGGACTTAAAATTCCCGTGCGATCCGTATCTTCAGTACCAAGCTCACCGTCTCCATCGGCATCCTCGTTTATACATGAAGCATACTCTATGAAGACTTCATGTCCTCCGGGATTTGGATCGTTAATCCATACGTCAATATACAGCTTTTTTGAATAATCTATCCCTTCCCACCCTGAACAAAGTTTTTGTGAAAAGGCTATCTGGGAATAAATCCTAACGTCGTAATTGACATCTAAAACAAGTTGTTTTTCACCGGCGGTAAGCTCCAAAAATGGGTCAATATCTTTAAGATCTATTTCATAGCTTCTCCAAGATAAGTCTCTTAAATTTCTTCTCACTGTGGGGAAACCTATCGCGCTATGAAACCAGTTCTCATCCAGCATGCCCGCCAAATCTTCCTTTAAGGAATTGTCCATGGAATCAATTGACGCTTTTCCGGAAGTGTTGTTATTTTGGCAACTCAACGCATATTCGGCATCAGCGTTAACTCTTATGTTTAAAGCGTCTATATCCAAATCCGTAATTTTTGCGTCGCATTCGCCAATTGTAAGACTTGTCGGAGTGTTTTTTATATCGGGGAGTTCTTTTCCTTTTGCGGTAAAGTTGTATATTACGCTTGCTCCTATTGAAAAACTGTCCGTTAATTTAAGTCTAGCGTTACTCCCAACTAGAGACGTTTCGTTTCCGGAACCAAACAAAGAATAATCGTAAGATATGTCCATTACGGAATCTTCTTTTATAACATTGTCATTTTTTATAGTTAAAATTCCCATATCGTAATCTATAATGTAATCCGTTCCATTTTTTAAGACAATTCCGTCAATAATAACCTTTTCTGAACGCGGCACAATTCCCGGTCTTAAATTAAGTATTTTTATTGTATATTGATATTCGGTTACAAAGTTATATTTATGGTCTCCCTTGCTATACAAAGAGTCGTGTAATCTGTCGCTAAGTCTAAAATATCCGTTCTCAAAATCAACCTTAATATTTTCATCTCTATAAGACGGAACAGGTCTCCCGTCGTCAAGGCTTGAAGGAACAGAATCGTTTAAATCTTTTATCTCTAATAAAAAATTGCCTCTTCCATTGTCGCGGGCTATCTTTAAATTTCCCAACTCGTAAACAGTTTTGAGTTCCGTGGTAACGTGCGGACTATTATTTGTGTCTTTTATTATTACGGGAGCAGGCAAGGAGGTGCCGTCCGTAAAATCATAACTTACAGCAACAACATAATTGCCTGACAAAGTATTCCTAAAACTAAGCATTTCGGTTGTATAGTCAACAATGAAGTCTTGACCTTGAACAAGAGTTACAAAGTTGCCGCTATAAGTAAATCCAGTATTATTTATGTCCGTTAGAGTTTCACCCGACGGATAAGAGTAGTTATATTTAGGGTCGGTTTTATTATAATCTATATATACCTTTACAGAACCGTTTTTAATAGTTCTCACTTCGCCGTTTGCCAATAGGGAATAATATTTAAATCTCACATAAGAAGTATCGGCAATAGTTTTTCTTTCTAATTGGGTGCTTCCGGTAAAACGCTTTACCTCAGACAATCCCTTTGTTTTGCTGAAAAAAGCGTTTAATCCAAAACCTTTGTATTCCGTGTCAACTTTTAAACCGAACAATTCTTTTTTGTATCCGGTGAATTCAGTAGCTGGCATACAAACTGAAATATCGCCGAATGCCGCCTCTTTTACAAATTCGCCTCGTTTGCCTTTGTAAACAAGAGATATGTCTTTTTTACCTACAGTATCGTCATAATCAATATTAACGTTTAACCTTTCGCCTATACTGCCAAGAATCCTCATTTGAAGTTCCTGCTCCATCTTAAACGTTGAATTATTTTTTCTTTTTCCAGGTTCTTCTTTGTCGTATATTCTTGAGGTGTGGTTGAAACCTATCAGTTTTCTGCCTGAAAGAGAAAGCTTTGATTCAAAAGGAAGTTCAGCCGTTATTGCCGGCGGCAAAGACTGATTTGTTAAATCCACATTTGGAGGTCTTTTGTGGCGCTTATCTTTTTCTCGCCATTTTTTTGGAGAATATTTCATTGCTCCGTATTTTTCATCGTCAAAATAATTTAATATTTCTTGTCCCGCTATTTCCTGAACGGACTCCGGTAGCTCTTCCTCATCTTGCGAAGAAATGTATTCCTCTGAGATTATAGTTCCCGAAGGCTCTATACTTTCAATATCGCGAAACTTGTCGTATTCGTCAAACTGACTATAGATTTCTTGCTTATTTTCGCCAAGAACGCTGTACTTTTTAGCAAAGGGACCGTATTCTGCACAACATGCAGAATGCATAAGCATAAGTATTAAAAATATTAAAATTAGAATTTTTGATTCTTTTAATAACATTTAATATTTCAGATTATAATATTCTTTCAAGTTTTACACAAATTTTATACAATTGTGCATATCGGGTAATCTTTAAACGAAGCTTCCTCAAATAAAACATGATAAAAAAATTACATTTTTACATTATTAAAGAGTTTTTCCATTCTTTTATTTTCGGAGTTGTTGTTTTTTCCTTTCTTCTAATATTAAACTTTGTGTTTGAACTTATGGATCTCTTAATTGAGAAAGGTGTGTCCGTTTGGGTAGTTGTCAAGATGTTTTCTTTTTGCCTTCCGAATGTCTTAACATTATCAATACCTATGGCTGTGCTTTTTGGAGTGCTGCTTTCTTACGGACGACTGTCGTCAGATAACGAAGTTACGGCGATGAAAGCCGTAGGGCTTGACTACAAAACTCTTACAATGCCGATAATAATTTTTGTATTGGGCATTTCGTTCTTTTTGGTGTTTTTTAATCATTTTTTTGCGCCGAAATTAAATTCTAATCTGAAAGTTTATCTTGAACAAGTTATAACAAAAAGACCTCTTGTTAAATTCAACGAAAAGTCTATAACAAAGTTAGGCGACTACAGAATATACAGCAATAAAGTTGACAACGCTAAAAATACTTTGATTGGAGTAAGCATATATAAATTTGAAAATGACTCTGCTGCAAATAATAAAAAAACAGTGTTGCCGCAAAATGATAAAGAGGCATGGCGCATAACGGCGTCTTCGGCTACCGTAAAAACTTACGCCGCGGGCGCACAGCTGACTCTTTACAAAGGATATTGGCAAAAAGCTTCTCCTTCCGATATGACAAATATGACTCACGCAACTTTTAAAACATATTCCATCTTTATACCGCTGGGCAATGCTATTAAAAGTTACAATATAGGACCGTCGGAGTTATCTTCTCCAAAACTAATTGAGACAATAAAACAATACAAGAAACAAAAACTTGAATTTATGCCTTATTTGCGCGATTATTGGATTAGGTGGATATTTGCCGTCGCCCCTATTGTCTTTATTATCATAGCTTTACCTATAGGAATCCGTACCGGCAGAGGCGGCAAAGCTCTTAGCTTTGGTTTAAGTCTAGCCATAGTAATTATTTATTACACATTGTTTGTAATTTCAATCAATTTAGGCGAAAAAGAATATGTCCCTCTGGGAATAATAATATGGTTGCCTAATTTGGCTATAGGAGCGGTAGGATTTTATTTATTCGGAAAGATGGTAAAAAAATGATAAAAATTCTTTACAAATATATTGTCAAAAACTTTATTAAAATTTTTATATTTACAACGCTAGCTTTTTCCGTTGTAGTCATAATATCGCAACTGCTTGACAAGATAAATTCCTACATGGAAAACAAGGCTACTTTCGGCATAATAATTGTCCACATACTTACAAACGCTCCAGAATGGCTTGTGCAGGCTTTACCTATAGCTACTCTTTTGGCTTTATTGTTTTCTCTAGGCAGCCTTGCAAAAAGAAGCGAAATTACGGCAATGAAAGCTGCGGGAATAAATATGTGGCGCGTTATCTCTCTTTTCCTTACGATAGGATTTATTATAGGAATTGCGGATTTTGCCTGCAGAGAATTTATTGTCCCTAAAACGACAGTTTACAACAGAAAAATAGATACTGAGAAAATAAAAAAAGAAAAAGTGTCCATACAGACAGATTTTTATAATCAAATAATAGCGTTAAAAAATAACGTAAGATTAACAGTCGGGCATCTTGACATAAAAACAAATACGATGGAAAACGTCGTATTTGAAAGATACAATAAAGACTTTGAGTTAAAAAGGCTTGTTTTAGCCGAGAAAGCAGATTGGGAAAATGGATCTTGGGTGCTTAAAAATGGCGTTATGAGAGGCTCTGAAAGCGACTTTTTGGACGAAGTTTATTTTAAAACGTATAATTCCAACATAAACGTTACTCCAGAAGACATAACATTTAAAGATCCCCCGTACAACAGCATGAATACGGCTGATTTTAAAAAATATATAAATCAATTAAAAATTTTTGGGCAATCGGCAATAAAAGCAAGAATTACGTTGAACGCAAGATTTGCTTCCGTTTTTTCCCACGTTATAGTTATGATGATAGGAATACCTTTTGCCCTAGGATTTGGAAGAAGGATAAACATAATATTCAATTTTCTTGCCGCCTTATCTGCGACATTTATGTATTGGGCGACTCAGGCTGTAACAATGTCTTTTGGTAAAAATTTAATACTATCGCCTTTTATGGCGGCATGGCTGCCAAACTTTATATTTTTGGGTATGGGTGTTTATTTGTTGGTCAAAGTGAAGAAGTAACTATACTTTATCGCACATCTTACTTTTGGAGGAGATATGCATATACCGGACGGATTTTTAAACAATAATTTGGCAGGAGGACTGCTTGCCGGAGCTTTAGGCATGCTTGGATATTGCTTAAATAAAATATTAAAAACTATAACGGTTACTGTAGGAATAATTGCAGATAACGTTTCAGGTGCAAACATAGGTTCGCAATCATTTGGATTTTCAGAAAATACCGGCAAATATTTCCAAAGATTGACTTTGGTGGCTCTTTGGGTATTTGCTTTCCAAATGTTTAATATACCGGTAAAATCCGCGACCTCGGCTCATTTGCTTGGCGGAATTTTCGCCGCCATCCTTGCGGGTCCATTTGCAGGTTTTATAATAATGTCTTTTGTCCTCATTATACAATCTTTATTTTTCTCAGACGGCGGAGTTTTAGCACTTGGCGCAAACATTCTTAATATGGCTTTTATAGGATCTTTTTTATCTTATTATGTGTATAAAGCTTTTTCAAACAAAAGTCGGCATTTTGGAGTTTTCGCCGCGTGCTTTTTCTCTGTTATGGCAGCTTCTTTGGCATGCCTTATAGAGCTCGGGTTGTCAGGGTCAATAGCGTTTTCAACGGCATTTAAAAATATGATGAGCTTACATTTTGGAGTATCTTGCCTTGAAACATTAATAACCATTGCATTGCTTAAAGCGTTTAGAAGCGTAAATGGAGAATCTAATGAATAAAAAGAAGTTAACGTTTATAATTCCTATATTTACAGTATTTTTAGCAAGTTTATTTGCTTCAAAACTTCCGGACACTTTGGAAACGATTGCCATAAATTACGAATTTATAAATAAAGCTAAAGAAACATCGTCTCTATTCTCCGGATATTGCTTCCCTTTTGTGGAAAATCATCATGCGTCAACATTTTTAGCGGGGATTATTGGATTAGCGCTCCTTTATGTCCTATTTAAAATTACAACAAAAATAGTAAAAAGTTTAGCAAAATTAATTTATGAAGAAAGCAAATGATAAAAAAGCAATCATTAAACTTTTAAAAATGGTTCAATCGGGAGCTATCTCCCCTGAAGACGCTATATTGCATTTGCAAACCGCGCCTTTTGAAGATTTAGGTTTTGCAAACATTGACTATCACAGAAACTTGAGGCAAGGGGTTGGAGAAGTTATTTTTGGACAAGGAAAAACTCAAGAGCAAATAGCAAACATTGTTTTAAATATGCTGGATAAAAATATAGATAATATTATCATCACAAGAATATCTAAAGAGACGGCAGATTTTTTAGTAAAACAAAAAATAAATTTGGAATATCATTTAATCGCAAAGATCGCCGTGGCGAAACGCAATAAAATTAATAAACTTCTAGGTTCTGTTATTATAGTTTCCGGAGGAACAAGCGATATTCCCGTATGCGAAGAAGCTGCGATAACAGCTGAAACACTCGGAAGCCAAGTCACTCGCTTATACGATGTCGGAGTGGCAGGAATACATAGGCTTTTGTCTAAATACGAAACTCTTGCAAAAGCAAGAGTTATAGTGGTAGTCGCGGGTATGGAAGGAGCTCTTGCAAGCGTGGTGGGAGGACTTGTAAGCTGTCCTATAATAGCAGTCCCTACAAGCATAGGGTACGGTTCAAATTTTGAAGGGCTTTCAGCTTTGCTTAGTATGCTTAACTCTTGCTCAAATGGAATTTCAGTAGTAAACATAGACAATGGTTTTGGAGCGGGTTTTATTGCAAATCGTATCAACAAAATGGAGAGCATTAAATGAA
>JAISDY010000053.1 GCA_031264425.1 Endomicrobium sp.
AAAAATCTTGCCATTAAAGCGTCTTGTTTCATTTCAAGCGAAAAAATAGCCACAGGCTTCTTTTGGTCTATAGCCACATGCTCGGCAATATTTAAAGCAAAAGCAGTTTTACCCATAGATGGACGAGCCGCCAAAATTATAAGTTCGGAAGGATGGAGTCCGACAGTTTTAGCGTCTAAATCGGTAAAACCAGTCGCAAGTCCAGAAATATCTTTTGGGTTTGAATGCAGCTTTTCAAGTTTTTGGAGCATTGGCATAACAAGCTTGGAAACACTTGCAAAACTTTTTTTGCTTTTTCTCTGTGAAATATTAAATAAAGCCGCTTGCGATTTGTCTAATATTTCCTCAGGGGAATTCTGCTCGTTAAACGCATCGGTAACTATTTCTGAACCCGTATTTATAAGTTGTCTGGCTATTGATTTGTCTCTTATAATGTAGGCATAATGTTCAACATTAGCCGCAGTTTGCACGGAATTTATTAAATTAGCAAGATAGCTTGCTCCGCCGACTTCGGCAAACAATCCATTCTTTTTCAAAGACTCGGCAACTGTAAACAAATCTACGGGTTGAGTTTCAATATATAAATCGTGGATTGCCAAAAAGATCTGTCTGTGGATTTCTTTATAAAAATCGCCGTCATTAATTATGTCTATAACTTTCAAAATGGCTTCTTTTTCTATAAGCATTGCGCCTAAGACAGCCATTTCTACGTCTATAGCCTGAGGTGGGATCTTCTCTATTATATTTGCCATTTAAGTATGCCGGTTATTTTTGAACTTCTTCTAAGTTCGGTCGGGAGAACCAAACAGCCCCACCGACCGATGCTATTTGACAATATTACTCTTTTTCACCTATTACGGCAAGTTTTACTTTTACCACAACTTCGGGATGAAGCCTAACATTTACTTCGTAATTCCCAACTTCTTTTATATTGTCGGAAAGAAGAATATCGCGTTTGTTGACTTCAAAACCTTTTTCTTCAAAAATTTTTGAAAGATTTGCAGGCGTCACAGAACCGAAAATCTTGCCATTTTCGCCTATTTTAACTTTAACGGTAAATTCAGCCGCTTCCATCTTGGAAGCAACTTCCTTTGCCGCTGAAATTATTTCTTCCCTCTGTTTCTCAAGCTTTACTCTCTCTCTTTCCCAAATCTTGAGATTTGCGGGAGTAGCTTCCATAGCCAGATTTTGCGGAACAAGATAATTCCTAGCAAATCCGGGCGAGACTTCTTTAACCTCGCCTTGGCGTCCGACGTTAGTAATATCGGACCTTAATATAACTTTCATTTTTTCCTCCGGAACTTATCTAAATCCGTTTCACGCAAAAATTAGTTTGACGTAAAAGGCAAAAGGGCAAGCATTCTCGCTCTTTTGATAGCCATGTCAAGCTCTCTCTGGTGCTTAGCGCATGTGCCGGTTATGCGTCCTGAAAGAATTTTTCCTTTTTCAGTCACAAATGCGCGCAACAGACTTATATTCTTATAATCTATTTCCACTTTATCAGCGCAAAAACGGCAAACTTTTCTTCTGATAGGTCTACCCTTTTTGAACTTTCCTCCGGGACGTCCCTGACCTTCCGCTTGCCCTGCTTGAGGTCTAGACTGTCCTGTCGGCTTTTTTATAAATGCCATATTTTTTCCTCCAACCGTTTAAAACGGTATGTCTTCATCGCCATCTCCGCCGATACCGTCATATTGATCGGACGACGCGTTAATACTATCCGCAGGCTTTGCGCCTATAGCGGCATTGTCCTGCCTTACTACAGAAAGAATCTGAACCCTAGAAGCCACAACTTCCAAGCGGCTTCTTTTGGTTCCGTCGTTTCCTTCCCATTTGTTAGTCTGGAGCCTGCCTTCAACATGCACAGGTGAGCCTTTTTTCAAACGCTCGCCGCACCTTTCGGCTTGTTCTCCCCAAACAATAACGGGAACAAACGTCGGATTAGCATCTTTCCACTCGCCACTAACAGAATCTTTGATTCTTCTGCTTATGGCTATGTCAAATGAACAAACAGCCTTGCCCGTTCCGGTACGCCTCAACTCTGGATCTCTAGTGAGCCTGCCAACCATAATAGCGCTGTTTTGCTCAGGCAGGCGAATATTATTTTGCTGTGTCATTTTTTACCTCCGTCGCCGGATTTTCCACAGTCTGGTCGGGCTGAGCGGCGGGTTTTTCAGAAACTTTTTTCTTCTCAACTTTAACAGTAAGAAATCTTATTACTGAATCATTAAATTTGAAAAAACTTTCAAGAGAACTGACCATAGAACCCTCTCCGCTAAGTTCCATATAAACATAACTTCCTTCGCGGAATTTGTTAATAGGATAAGCGAGCTTCTTTTTGCCAAGCTGTTGAACTGTTTTAACGGTTCCTTTTGCCGCTTCAATTGTTTTTACTGCTTTTGCGGTGAGTTCTTCTACTTTGTCAGCAGGGAGTTCAGGGGAAACGATAAACGTGCTTTCGTAATTCATTTTTTACACCTCCTTTTTGGAATTTCCCAAAGAGCGCGGCGCCCAAGGGTTTAGCCTTACGCAAAAAGCCGTAAAGCAAAGTAAGAGATATTATACAAAATTAATACCTGATTTCAATATGACTAGCGACAAAGTCCACTAAAAATATTCCCTCGTAAACCCAGCTGAGCCTTTTTAACGCCTTACAAGAGGCGCTTGGAAAGGTTTTAAGGAAAGGATTTCGTATTTGCTTTTGGAAGTTTGGTTTAAGAAGTCAACTATGGTTTTTTTGCCCATATTTTCGGATACAACTATAGCTTGGAATCCCCACTTCACAGGATTTCCCCTAATATATTTGGTTGGTATAGACACCGAATTGCCATTTACGGCAAGGTTAGAAATAACTGACGCGCCGTCAACAGAATATTTATACAAAATCGCCTTGTCTTTATATATTCTCAACGCATATTCCCAGCCTGAGTCCGCAACTAAAAATCCGTTTACTCCATATATAAAAGAAGAACCGCCCATTCCCGAGATACCGTTCAAGTCTATATAAAAATCTACGAAAGAAACTTCTTCATTCCAACCCACCCCGATATTAAAAGACAAGTTTATTTTTATTACATTGTCTTTTGACGCAATCTGAACAAGTCTTAACAAACCTTCATTGTATATTGAAACACCTCCGGAAATAATTTCAACCGAAGTTTGTCCGCTTGAAGCATTTGCCGTACTTTGCATATCAACGCTTGGCGCCGTCTGCTTATCAATATTTTTGCCATCCTGCAAGCCTTTTGTTTGCAGCCCCAAAAGACGGTAAATATTATTGTACGCCGCATCAAACATTCTCCTTCCGTGAATGCTATCCGAAGACACCCCGTTTAGTATATCTTGCCC
>JAISDY010000057.1 GCA_031264425.1 Endomicrobium sp.
GTAAACGCAAGATGCAACTCTATTTTTAAAGAGAGTAAAAACAGGGCGGATCTTACGGGCGATAATGAAAAAGTAAACTTTGATTTGCTTAATTCAAAAGAAGAAAGAGCTTTGATAAAGCAGCTTGCGGCATTTTGCGATACGCTGGCATTATCAGAAAAGACAATGAGTCCGCACCATTTTACGGCATATCTGATAGAGCTTGCGGACAGTTATCATAAATTCTATGAAAAGTGCAGAGTTTTGACAGACGATACCGCTCTTGCTTGCGCAAGGCTTAAATTGATTGAAGGTGTTATGATAATAATTCAGACAGGTCTTGGCTTGCTTGGAATTGCTTCTCCGGACAAAATGTAGAATAAAGTTTTATCACCATCGCTTAAGACACGACATATCATAAATATTGTGTGGTAAGTTATCGGTTAGTTGCAGTCCTGTCTTACTATTTTCAGGAAGATTTTGTTGCGAGGAGATATGCGTAAATTAGTTTCAGCCGTATGTGTAATATTATTTTTTATATCGCCGATTTTTGCGGATATTTCTGTTACGCCTTATGGCGCCGCAGAAACAGTTTCGGGCAGTTGTTTTCTTTTAGATACGGTAGATGAAAAAATTATAGTTGATTGCGGTCTTTTTATGTCCGGGAGCGGTGAGCAAGGTATAGACCACTTTGATTGGGAAGAATCTCCAAATCTTAAAATTCAGAAAGAGCTTATAGATGCAAAAGCTCTTTTTTTTACACATGCTCATTTAGACCATAGCGGTAGAATTCCTCTTCTTATACATGAAGGTTTCAAAGGCACAATTTACTCTACAAAAGCCACAAAAGAATTGGCAACTGCTCTTTTTAAAGAAAGGAATGGGTTTGACTTGATAAAAAGAAAATGGTTTTGGTCGGAAAGCCAATATGAGAAAGTGCAAGATAAAAACGGGACTGTGGTTGCACATTGGACTGAAGAATGCAAGAAAAATATTAAATCAATAGGCTATTCAAAAGATGAAACGCTGTTAAAAGATCTAGGGAAAAATGAAAAAGTTAAATTTATATTGTGCAAAAATTGCTGTGAGAGAGAATCTGAAAAAATATCAGAAAAATTTGTTAGCGCGGATTATAACGAGGAAATAAAAATCTCAGACACTTTAAAAGCTAAACTTATAAATGCGGGGCATATTCCAGGTTCTGCGAGCATTATTTTTAGCACGGATAAAGAAAAGGTTCTATTTTCCGGAGATTTGGGAAGCGGTAATTCCAAATTTAATGGAGAATTTGAAATACCGGAATCTGTTGATTTAATTTTTATGGAAGCCACTTACGGCGGTAAAGTTAACCATAATGCTGCCATAGAATATGAATTATTCAGAAAAGATTTAAAAGATGCTTTGGAATCGGGAAAAACTGTTTGGATTCCGGCATTTGCTTTAAACAGAACGCAGGAAGTTTTATATGAATTAAAACTTATGCAGGATGCCGAGTATATATCAGCAAAAATCCCGATTTATTCGGTATCGCCGTCTGCAAACGCAATAACGGCTTTGTATCAAAAAGAGGCTTCAAGAAAAGAAGATGAAGAGCGTGAACATAGTCAAAGAGAGTGGTTTTTAGAGACTATATACCAAAAGAAATCTATTCTTCCGGAAAATATAAGGCTGCAGATGATAAGAAATTACGAAATGCAGATGATTTTGTTTTCATCAAGCGGCGATATGGATAAAGGTAAATCCGAGCAACTTGCGCCAGTAATGTTGTCCGATAAAAATGTTTTTGTAATGATAGTAAATTATGTGGATCCCAAAAGTTCGGCAGGGCGTCTTTTAAGAAATAAAAAGCCGCTTTTTGTTTTAAAAAAACTTGCGGCAAAAATAAAGAAATACGATGCGTTCTCAGATCATGCAGATTTTGAAATGCTACAAAAATGGCTGTCAAAGCAGCGTAAAGACGCAAAAATATACGTAATACATTCAAATAAACAGAATACTGCCCAAACGGTTAGTCTTTTACAGGAAAAAGGATGGTTCGGAGTAAAAGGTGCGCAACTTGGAAAAACAATACGGTAAATATGTGAAAAAAATACTTTCCGGAAAAATACCAGATAAAAATTTAAAATACAGTTTTATTATAACTTTATGTTTTATCGCAACGTGTGTCTGCGCATATTTTATCAGACATTTAAATTATTCAAGAGACTATCTGTTACAAAAAGCGAACGAGTATTATTCTAATGAAGAGCATTTCTATGCGGCAAGATATTTCGCTAAGGTTATAAAATTAAATGTTTCAGAGACGGACGTCTATAAAAAGTACGGCATTTCTCTTTTAAAGTTAGGCAACTATTCTCAAGCGGTAAAATATTTTAAACTTGCCTCATCCATTGATTCATACGATGAAGATTCTTACTATTTTCTTGGAGACGCTTTATACCGTAAAGCTTCAGAGACGGATGATAAAGATACTTTCTTACAAGCTGCGGAATATATTGAGAAAGGCATTGATTTAAATCCAGACTCGGAAAAGTTATATTTGTTGGCGGGCTTATGTTTTAGATCAGTTGGGCTTTATGAAAAAGCCAGAGATTTTTACAATAAAGCTTTAATGTCTAATAAATTTAACAAATCTGGTTTTTACAATTTAATCGGCAACACTTTTGATGAGGAAGGTAATTACAAAGAAGCGATACTGTATTACGAAAAAGCAATACTGAATGATAATTCGTTTGTTGTGGCGTTTTGTAATATTGGAGATATGTTTGTGAAAATGAACAATTATGAATCGGCGGTGCAAAATTATCAAAAAGCCTTGGAACTTGATGAAAATTTCATAGCTCCATATATAAAAATTGCGAGTCTTTACTACGATAAAAATAATTTTGCAGAATCTTCAAAAGAAGCTTTAAAAGCGTTAAAAATAAATCCTGAAGATAATAACGCAAATTATATTCTTGGAATGGCGTATAAACAGCTTGGCAAAGAGAAAGAAAGTTTAGAATATTTAAAGAAAGCGGCGTTTTATGGAAATGATAAAGCCGTAAAAGAAATTAAGAGGCGGAATGTTTTATAATAAAAAATATTTGTTTTTTATTATTGCTTATTTAATGAATCTTATTTTATGTTTTTTTGTCAATACTTATTTCTCTTTTTCAGGGATAAATCTTAATTTAATTGTAGGTTCAGCTATAATTTACGGATTAATATTAATTTTTTGTTTTGTTGCCGCTCGGATATTGCTATATTCGTTTAAGGTTTTTAGTCGGATATTTAAACTAAAAACCAAAAATTTTGCAACAAAATTTTTGTGGACTGTTTTTACCGTGTTTATTTATTTGTTTATTTTCATTACTTTTATTAAGGTTACGGAATATTAAATGAACTGTTCCTTTGAAGAGAAATTTGTTTCTACAAAGAATCCGGAAAATTTAGTTTTTTTGGATATTGAAACTACCGGTCTTGATCCCGAAAAAGGCGCGAAGATAATAGAGATTGCTATGCTTAAAACAAAAGATGGACTTGATCAGAAATACGAAAGTTTTGTAAATCCGGGATGTCCCATACCCGAGGGCTGTTCCAAAGTGAATTTTATATACGACGATATGGTTAAAGATGCGCCGTCTTTTAAAGATATTGCAAGAGATATTATTTCCTTTATAGAGGACGAAATTGTCGTGTGCCACAATGCTTCTTTTGATTTGCTTTTTGTCTCTAAAGAACTTTTGCAAGCGGGAATTCTTTCAAAAAAATTTCTTTACTTGGATACTTTGCAACTTGCAAGGCAATATTTTAATTTTGAATCCAACAAGCTTGGCAGTATCGCAAAAACCATAGGCGTAGAAGTTGAGCTGAGCCACAGGGCGATGGCTGATGTTTTTACAATGAAAGCTGTTGCTAAGTACCTATTTGCCAATATGTACAGAAAGGGTATAGACATAATACAGCCGTTACCATATCAATACGGACAAGCGTGAGAAGTAAAAATATATAAGGAAAAAAAGATGAATATAAGATTGTATAACGGTCTAATTTGCACGATGTCTGATAGAACAGAAATTATAGAAGGGGAAGAAATCTGGGTTCAAGGCAATAAAATTTCCTATGTGGGTCCTTACAAACGCTCTAATCTTATATTTGACAGAGAACTAGACCTCAAAGGAAATCTTATTATGCCGGGTTTTAAAAATGCCCACGCTCACTCGGGTATGACGTTTCTAAGATCATATGCGGACGATTTGCCGCTTTTAGACTGGTTGAAGTATAAAGTCTTTCCTATGGAAAGCAAACTAAAAAAAGAATATCTCTATTATTTAAATCTTCTTGCTATTTTAGAATATTTAACGAGTGGAATTACTTCTGCTATGGATATGTACTTCTTTCCTGAAGAAATGGTAAGAGCATCTATAGATGTCGGTTTTCGCTCGGTGTTAGTAAGCGGGATAAATGGAGACAATTTGGACAGTGTTAAAAATATGGAAGATAACTTCCTGCGCTTTAATGAAAATCACGAGTTAATCTCTGCTCTTATTGGTTTCCATGCGGAATACACCTCTTCCAAAGAGCTGATCAAAGCCATAGCAAAAACTGCAGAGCGACATAAAGTGTCGGTATATATGCACAACTCTGAAAGCAAGCGCGAGGTTGACGACTGTATAAAAAGAACTAAAATGACGCCCACGCAGTATCTAAATAGTCTTGGTATATTTGAACATGGCGGAGGGTGTTTTCACTGTGTGTATTTATCCCAAGAAGACTTTGAAATATTTAAACAAAAGCAAATTGCTGTGGTAACATGTCCTTCTTCTAATTGTAAACTCGCAAGCGGTATAGCTCCTGTAGAGAAAATGATAAATTTTGGAATTAAAGTAGCTTTGGGTACAGATGGACCTGCAAGCAACAATGCTCTTGATATGTTTAGAGAAATGTACCTGACCACAGTATTACAAAAGGTTGTAAATAACAATGCCTCCGCGATGGATGCCGTAAAAGTATTAGAAATGAGCACAAAAATAGGAGCAAGCGTTATGGGTCTTACGGATTGCGACACTCTATCTTCAGGCAAACTTGCAGACTTAATTGTAATTGATTTACATCAGCCGAATATGCAGCCTTTAAATAATATACTCAAAAATTTAGTTTATTCTGGTAACAAACAAAACGTTAAATTAACCATGATAAATGGCAAAATTCTTTATGAAAACGGTAAATTCAATATAGGTGTAAAGCCGGAAGAAATATATAAAGAAGTCAATAAAATTAAATCATATGTGTTTCTTTAAACCTTTCTACAAATAACTCTTTAATTAATATTTTAATAAAAATTAATTATGCCGGATTTTCTCTGGCATAATTTTTCATTGTTAATTATGCAATATTAAGAATGTGTATGCGATAAAAATGTATATATAAAATTTATTTCACATCGCAATAAAGTCTCTAAAGTTGCGTGCAGTAGTTATGCTGTTTATTAAAAGATAATAAATAATAAAATATAGAACAATCTACTTAAGTTTAATATTAAAAATAAATATTTGACAAAATATAATAAAATACATATAATTTTAACGTAAAAAGATAATTAACGATAATTAAGAATAAAAAAATGGAAAAAACACAGAATAATTCAAATAAGCAAATAATGGATATTAAAGAACTTTCTGAATATTTGGGAATAGGAAAGTCCAAAATTTATAGTTTAATAAGAATGAAAAAAATTCCCGCTTCAAAAATAGGAAGACAATACAGATTCTCAAAAGATATAGTGGATTCTTGGCTTAGAGATAAAATAATCACCAAAAAAGAAAGTGTTTTACAACAAAATGCAGTTCCGGTAAACTCCGGCGTAGATAAATAATTCAATTTACAATTACAGGAGGTGTAAAATGGCTGAAAAAGTAGAGAAAGTTGGCGTAAAGAGAGAATCTGGATACCTTTATTTTATTGACAAGCAAGGCGATGTCTCAAGAGCTTTGATGGCAAGAGGCGGTAAAAAAGGCGGAAAGCCTTCAAAAGTAACAAAAGTAGGGCTTAAGAAAGAAAAAGGCTACCTTTACTTTATTGACAAGCAGGGCGACATCTCAAGATCCGTTATGAGCAGAGGCGGTAAGAAAAAGGCTAAAAAAGCTAAAAAAACCGCTAAAAAGAAAACCGTAAAAAAAGTTTCAAAAAAGAAAACGGTTAAGAAGAAATCTGCAAAGAAGGGTAAAAGAAAATAAATTTTGACGTGCCATCTTTTTTTAATCAAGGGCTTTGGCAAAAACCAAAGCCCTTTTCTGTTTGACACCACAAAGGGTTTTAGATATAATAATAAAAGTGTAAATAGTAGAAAGAGGATTTCAAAATGAAAAGAACGTATCAGCCAAACAAAGACAGAAGAAAGAAAAAAATAGGTTTTATGGCAAGGATGGCTACTCCCGGAGGGAGAAAAGTTTTGAGTGCGCGCAGAAGAAAGGGACGCAAAACAATTTGTGCGTAGGTCTTTATGCAGACTAAAAAAAGGAAAACTTTTTCAATGGGTTTATCCAACGATAAATCAGGTAAGAAGAAGTTTTCTTTTGTGTATTTTGAGCGTCTTCACATCCAAAGAGATTTCAATAAGGTATTTAAAAACGGCTTAAGGCTTGAAAATAAGGCAATAAGAATTTTAGCTTACATAAGGAAAGATGGACAAGACGTAAGACGACTAGGACTTATAACTCCAAAGAGAGTAGGTACGGCGGTTATAAGGAACAGAACTAAAAGAAGGCTGAGAGAAATTTTTAGGACTAATAAACATTTGTTGGAACCGAG
>JAISDY010000125.1 GCA_031264425.1 Endomicrobium sp.
TCTTTTTTCTTATTTTCACTCTTAAATCTTAACTTTTTACCTTTCCAATAAACTTAAGTGTCAGATTTCAGAAATCTTTCACATCTTTTTTGCGAAAAAGACACCTCCTTTAAAAAATAATATGCGAACATTCATCGGAAGTAAAAACTCTGTATAGGAGGTACGTGTTATGAACGGGATAAGAAAGAAATTTATGTGTTTGACGTTGGCTCTTGCATTCATAGGAGTGTCTTCGCAAGCAAAAGCTGATGGTTTCCAATATTGGCGTTATATTGCTTTCAGAGAGCAACTAGCGGAACGTTGGAACATTAGTACTGGGGACATACGTACAATATTTAAAGGTTTATTTATGGGTAGTCAAGACTGGCAAAATTTTGGGATGCTTGGAATTGAGGATAACCTTGAAAAGGTTCTTGAAAAGTTTTTTAATAACGAAACTATCTCTCTAACCTCTGGAATCAATGCGGGATTTGGTATATGTAGAAATTTTGCACTGGGAACGGAGCGTGATACTCTACGAGGAATATGTACGATTGGAGAAACTATCTTCTCTGACAAGATAGCATTTGAAAAAATTGTAGAAGGAGGTGCTTATTCCGCCAAAAGATTTGGATTTATATATCATAATCAGCTTATTGGCTGGTCCAAAATTTTAACTCTAGAACAAGAAGATTCTTCCAAACGTCTTTTTTATCCAAATGGAGTAACACGCCAAGATTGTGAAGAAGAAGCTGCAAAAACTTTTAAACTTATTGAATCACTTATGGAGATTTCTCCTCTTTACTTCACTAATAAACCCTTATTCTAATGGATCAAAGGTATAAATAAAATTGAAGACGTTGTTGCGAAACTACTTTTAAGGAAATTGGACGATAAAATTGATCACAGTGGGTTTGTTACATTCAACAGAGTAGGTAGAGCATTTATTTATGATGTATTAAATGTGCACGCCAAACTCATGCTGTTACCCGTACCTATCATTCACATTGTTGCTCCTGCTTATGCTTACGTAAAGCTATTACATCAGTTAACAGTTGAGTTTAATAATGATGGATGATTCTATAGCTATGTCAGTAAACATCCGCAAGCATATACCCAGACAAAGAGAGCCTTCAGCTTTAGAAATCCTTGGCGATTCTAATTTCAGAGAGGCTTCTAATAATTTGAATTTGGAAGAAACTGGGAGCATAAAAAAAGCATTATCCCTTTATAAGCAAGCGCTTCGCTGCTATACGAATGGCGCTGCATGGAAAGATGGAGACAGTGAATCTAAATCATATTGTGAAGACATGAAGAACAAGTGCTTAGAAAAATTTGGGAAATTAATAGATTATTTAAAAATTAATGTAATATTTAAACTCGCTGAAGTGGAGTGTGAGTGTAAGGAACAAAAGGATTCTTGTGCATTTAAGAAATGCTTTATAAAGTAAATGGTGCTAAAGATGAAACCGAAATAAAAGATGCATTAATAGAATATAAAAAAAATATACGAACTCTATGGGCGAGAATCTTTAGCAGCAATAATGATCAATTGGAACAACTAATAAGCCAGTTGTAAAAATTTATTTAAAAACTAAAAGCCCTGCTTAAAGTTCAGCAGGGCTTTTTTATTAACTAATTTAGATTATCATTTTTTTAAAGAATCCCAGACTACACACCCAAAACAACAAATTATTAGATACAGTCTAGGAATATAATAAAGATACTATTTATTCTTCAGCTTCGTTCTGTGAAGAACGTTTTCTTAACAAATGATTCAAAATTTTCTTTCTTAAACGCACAGAAGCTGGAGTCACCTCCACAAGCTCATCAGGGGCAATATATTCTACCGCTTGTTCAAGGTTCATAATCCTTGGAGGCGTAAGCATAGGAGCGTCATCAGCACTTTTACTTCTCATATTGCTTAGCTTTTTAAGTTTGCATGGGTTTACAACTAAATCGTTTTCCCTTGAGTTCTGCCCTACTATCATACCTTCGTAAACTTCAACTCCAGGTCCTACAAAAAGCTGACCGCTTATTTGAAGATTGTCTAATGCGTAAGCCGTAGTCTTACCTTGCTCTTTAGCTATAAAGACACCGTTTGTTCTTAGTTCCGCAACATTAACTTTAGGCATATAGTCGTAAAAACTGTGATGCATTATGCCTTGACCTCTAGTATTTGTTAAAAACTCATTTTTAAAACCTATCAAAGCCCGTGAAGGAATTATATATTCAAGACGTATTCTGTTTTCACCTTCGCTTACCATATTTTCAAGTTTTGCAGAACGTTTGCCTACAATCTCAAAAACAGCACCTTGATACTGGCTTTCTATATCCAAAGTAAGAAATTCCATAGGCTCGCAGAGCTTACCGGATATTTCTTTATAAATAACTTCCGGCGAAGAAACGGAAAGTTCAAAACCTTCACGACGCATGGTTTCAATTAAAACAGTTAAATGCAGCTCACCCCTTCCGGAAACTTTAAACTTACCTTCGCCTTCAAGCACTTCTATTTTTAATCCCACATTTGTTTGAGCTTCTTTTTCAAGTCTTGCTTTTATGTGCCGACTCGTTAAAAACTTTCCCTCGCGCCCTGCAAAAGGCGAATCATTTACAAGAAAGTTCATTGAAATTGTCGGCTCATCTATGGAAAGACGAGGCAACGGCAATATATTATCCACACTACATACAGTATCGCCGACTTCAACGCCTTCAAGCCCTGCTATAGAAACTATATCCCCGGCTTTTGCTTCATCAACTTCTTGCTTGCCAAGTCCATAGAATTTGTCTATGCGAACAGCTTTTGTTATTTTTGGAGAATCAATATTTTCCTCGTTTACAAGAGCTATAGTCTGCCCTTTTTTAACAGAACCGTTTAAAATTCTTCCTATACCGACGCTTCCTAAAAAGTTGTTATAGTCAAGCATTGTTATCTGCATTTGTAACGGCTTGTTCTCATCGGCTTCAGGCGGCGGAACATGTGACATAATCGTCGCAAACACAGGCTCTATATCTTTGCCTTTTATGTTCATATCCGTACTTGCCCAGCCTTCGCGTCCTGAAGCATAAAGTATGGGAAAATCAAGCTGTTCATCAGTAGCGCCAAGTTTCATAAACAAATCAAAAACGCTATCCACTACCGCACTCGGCGTGACGTTTGGTCTGTCCATTTTGTTTATAACTACTATAGGTTTTAGTCCCAATGCCAAAGCCTTTCTCAAAACAAATCTTGTTTGCGGCATAGGACCTTCAACAGCATCAACCATAAGTATAGCGCCTTCCACCATCTTTAACACTCTTTCAACTTCGCTACCAAAGTCTGCGTGTCCCGGAGTATCCACTATATTTATAATGTTTCCTAGATAATTTACCGAAGTGCATTTTGCAAGAATCGTAATCCCTCTTTCCCTTTCAAGAGGATTAGAATCCAAAACCATGTCTTGAGCTTCGTCGTTTTTAACAGTGAACTGACCTGAAAACTTTAACAAAGAATCTACTATTGTAGTTTTACCATGGTCAACGTGCGCTATAATTGCAACATTTCTTACATCATTTCTTTTCATATTTTGTCCTGTTTATCAAAAAACGACCTTCACAACAGGTCGTCTTTACCTTTTTGTAAGTTTGCTTTATAATTGTACAATTTTTACAACGTTTTGTCATTGATAAGAAGGAGCAAGTCATTTTATAGGACAACGTTGGTATGCGAAATTTTTAACGCCTAACTTTATATCACAACAGATATGCCAACCTTAACAAACCGACCAAACCTTCTCTTTTTCCTACGTAAGACTCTCCGCTTAGCTCCATTCTAAAATTACCAAATTCAATTTTTATTCCAACCTCTCCCGTTTGGCTCCAGCCGCCTAAATCTTCAGGTTCTATTTCAAATACGAAAGTTTTGGCTGTTACCTTGCCTTCCATTTCATATTCAGCGCCTATCCCTATAAATGGCATTATAAATCGGAGCAACTTAAAACTGCTCCTTGCTCCTACTCTTATTCTACTTGAAGTTAATTTGCCAAAATCTATTGTGTCTTTGGTAACGAGTTTAGATTCTTTAGAGTCTTGACGTACGCACAGCCACTTGAAATACCCTTCAAGATCTAAAATTCCAAAATCTTTGATATACCCACAACCTATATGTCCTCCGTAATACGTTCCATCCGTGTCAAATTTAGCTTCCGTTTCAATATCTTTATTGCTGTAACTTGAGTCTGTTTTCCCTATCTTTGCAGAACCCTCCAAATATATCTCATTTATTATTTTCCCTACGTCATCCTTTACATTCCAAAGCCCAAACCTTCCCAAAATTCCTATTCCCATGTATTGCGGTTTCCCTTTTGCTTCCGTTTGACCGGATAAATTCCCGAGTATTGTGTTCTTGTTATAACTTGTTTTTATCGTATATTCACCCTCGCCATGTTCTAAGAAGCAGCCCAAAACTAATTTTTTATCTGCAGGTCTGTACTCTTTAGCCATACCTGCTATAAAAGTAATGCCTTTTACTTCCACTAAATCTCCGCCGTATCTTAAATTCCCATCTGTTATCACGCCAAATGCACCGGCTCTTCCATACGAATCCAAACTGTCAATATGCTTTGAGTTTACACTTTCATTTGCTTCTCTTATTCCCCTTTCAGCAATTAAATCCAAACCTCTGTTGATAAAAATCATTTCTGAAACTCTATCTTCCAAATATGACTTGGCTTGAGGGTTAAGGTCAAACTTTGCGTCTTCCACTTCCAAAATTA
>JAISDY010000142.1 GCA_031264425.1 Endomicrobium sp.
TAAATTCTCCCGCAATATTTTTCATAATCAATATCCTTATTTTATCTGTACGTTTGACTTACAAATTTTTTATTATCTGTACGTTTTGACATCTTAAACTATTATATAATATCAAAAATAACGTTTCGACAATCTAAACGTTTATTTGATCTGCTAATTTCTTTTCCTAAAAGAGCACCAATTATTTTAAGAGGCGTGCTTATCAAAAATCCAAGCACCTTAAAGCCAAGCAAAACTGTCAAAAGCTTTGAAATGTTTTCAGTAAGATCACCAACCCATTTAGTAGAATCCGCGGCTTCTTTGAATTTATCAGTATGATTCTTTATCCCCTCGTTCATTTTTTCCATGAATTCAAGCATTCTCTTTGGCGGAGTAAAGTCAAAACTTTTCTTAATTTCATCTAAATCTTTTATTGGATTATTATTTGGTTTTATGATGTTGAGCTCATCAAATCCAAGTTTTAAGTTTTTGGTTGCTCTTCTGGAAACCTCTTTTATTTTATTAAGCTTATCTATTGCGGTTCTGTTGTTATTTATTGAGTTTGTGTTTTTATCAAAATTCTTGGTTTCTTCCCCCAACTCTTTACTAATATCTTTATTCGTCTCTAAAACTTCTTTAATAGCTCTGGTTGAATCAGACTCAGGACTAAAATCCCAATCAGTTTTGAGGTGAAAAATTCCGGCAAGCCACTTAAATCCGTTTCCTATCCACTTAATTGTGTTGGCAAATCCTAACATGAGCTGATAGATGACAGGAAGTATTGAAACCAGAGCCGGGAGAAAACTTCTATAAACCTCGGCTGCCATATCTCTCATTTTGCTGTTAAAGATTTCAAACTGCATCGTTCCACTTGACATATTTTTAAAGAAGCTATCAAGAGAACCTTCGGCAACATCAAGCATTGCTATAAATCTCATGTAAGAAGTCTCGTCTCTTCCCATTTGAGCATACGTTTTATTTATAGCTGGATTTTTCCCAAACTCATTTATCTTTTGACGGCTACTGTCAATTCCGTATGAATACATCTTTTCAAGTCTATTAGATAAAGCATCTTTTACTCCTTCCATGACCTCTTCAATACTTTGGCCCGGTGTTCTTGCTGTGAGCACAAGACCAAAAGAAGTAAGAAGCTGGCTGTAAAACCCAAGGAATTTCTGAGGAATTCCAAAACCCTGAAGCATAGATGCAAACTGAGACTGATTTTCCATAAGACTGTATCTACTTAGACCCATTTTCTCAGAAAGGTTTTTAATGAATTCATTTTGTTTTTCAAAATCTTTTCTTATTGACTCATCAGGTGAAAAAGCTCCAAGAATTCCTTTGAAAATGTTTTCAGATTTATAAGATTCTATTCCTGTCCTTACTGCATTTCTTATCCAATCAAGAACCGAAAAGAACACAATGCCTATACGTCTCAATCCCCATATTTTTCTTGAAAAGTTGTTTATTGATTGCCCCATTTCTTTAAACATGTTGTTAAAATTATAAGAAAAGAAACTAGGGCCTGTTCCCACTAGCAAAAACAAACAAAAAATGGTAGAATAAAAGTATGGAAATAACAAAAAAACAATATGAAAAAATCAAACATTTATTACCAGTTCAACGAGGCAATGTAAAAATAAACAATCTAATTTTTATAAATGCACTATTATATATCTGCGAAAATGATTGCAAATGGAGGAGATTGCCGCCAGAATATGGATATTGGCACGTGATATATAAGCGTTTTAGACGTTGGGTTGAAGCTGGAATTATCGAAAAATTATTCAGGAAATTGCACGTACAAAATATTCTTAAATTGAATCCCTCGGCTTTATCTCTGGATTCTAGGACTGTCAAAGTTCATCCGGATGCTTGTGGCGCTTTAAAAAAAACGGAAAACAAGCTATCGGACGTTCCAAAGGGGGATTAACAACAAAAATTCATATGATGTGTGCCAATGAAAGAAAGGCTGTTGACTTTATTTTAAGTGAGGGACAACGTCATGATGCACCACAAGGCAGGCTTCTTATGGAAACGGTTGATAAGCCGGACAACTATACACCTTTGCTGATGGATAGAGCTTATGAAGATGATCTGACTCGTTATACCGCTCAAATCCTTAATTTTAGACCTATTGTGCCTCCTAAGAAAAATCGCAAAAGACCTTGGAAATATGATAAAACTCTTTATAAACGACGTAATGAAATTGAAAGACTTTTTCGCCTGCTGTGTGGCTTTCGTCGCATATTTTGTAGATACGAAAAATTAGATATTATGTTCATAGGTTTCATCCATTTGGCTCTCGTTTTTGTGTCAATTTCTTAGTGGGAACAGGGCCTAAGTATTCAAAAACCATTTCTCTTGTTTTTGTTGCATAAGCCATGTCCCTGATTATAATAGACTTCCTGCATAACTAAAGATTGTTGTCAAAATTACAAATTCCACAAATCAAATTAAACCTCAACCCAAAACGTTTTCTTCGGCAACGATATTTAATTGAAAGAACTTTAAATCGTTTAATAAAACCGATAATGTTCTCAATTTTAACCCTTTGGCTTTTCTCACGGTTTTTCGCTTTTTCTTGTTTTG
>JAISDY010000055.1 GCA_031264425.1 Endomicrobium sp.
GAATATTTATCTACTTCCAAATATGTCAAAGTTGTTCATTATCCCGGACTCAAATCCCATCATGGCTACGAAATAGCAAAAAAGCAAATGTCGCTTTTTGGCGGTATGATTTCTTTTGAATTGAGTTTTAATTTTGAGGAAACTAAAAAGTTTGTAAACAGCTTGAAACTAATAAAATTAGCCGTTAGTCTTGGAGGAGTTGAAAGTTTGCTTGAACATCCGGCATCTATGACGCATGCTCATTTTACCCCAGAAGAATTAAAGGCGGCGGATATTACCCCAAGTCAAGTGCGTGTTTCCGTAGGCATTGAGGATGTCAACGATATAATAGCTGATTTAGAGCAGGCTTTTTCAAGCGCTTTAATTAAATAGCAAAAGGGGGAGTGTTATGCTGGACTTGATCAAAATCCGTCATGATTTACATCAAATCCCAGAAACTGGCTGGCAAGAAAAAGAAACGAGCGAATATCTAAATAACACAATTACAGGTTTAATAAACGGACATAAAGATATTTAAGTTACCCGCTATAAAACCGGTTTTGTGGTATATATTCCCGGAACGGAAGGTAAAAAAGCTATTGGTTGGCGTACGGATATAGACGGTTTACCAACAAATGAAGAGGCAGGTTTGCCATTTGCCTCTAAGCACAAAGGCGCTATGCATGCTTGTGGGCATGATATTCACATGACGGTTGCTCTTGGACTGCTTGAGTATGTTTTGCAAAATAAGCAAAAGAACAATATTTTAATACTGTTCCAACCCGCTGAAGAAGGACCGGGTGGCGAGAGAGAAATGTATGACAATGTTATAGAGCCTAAATATAAAGTAAATGAATTTTATGCACTGCATGACTCTCCTGAATGGGAACCGGGCATAATTACAACAAAAGTCGGAGAATTGTTTGCAGGGATAGCCGCTGTAAAAGTGGACTTCATAGACACTCCGGGTCACGGCGCTATGCCGCATATGACGCGGGATCCGCTTATAGCGGCGGCAAGCTTTCTTTTAGAAGTTCAAACGCTTATATCTCGCAATTTAAACCCTTTTGACGCTGAGGTTTTAACTTTTGGCACAATAAATGGAGGTACTGCCGCTAATTCTGTTGCAAAATCCTGCGAGCTAACCGGCACCTTGCGTATTGGCAGCAAAGAGTCGCTGGAATTTTCTAAAAAAAGAATCCTTGATATTGCGCAAGGAGTTGCTAAAGCCATAGATGTCAAAGTCAATGTTGAGATTTATGACGCTTATTCCCCTGTTATAAATAGTCCCGAAATAACAAATAAATTTATGAACTGGATGAAAAGTAGAACTGATTTTAAGTTCCAAGAAGCGCCTATAACTATGACTTCTGAAGATTTTGGCTATATCCTTAAGTAAGGTTCCCGGAACAATGTTTTGGCTTGGCGTTGGAGGTAAAGAAAAGGGTATTTCTCTCCACAGCAGCAAGTTCTCTCCTGACGAAAGCGTTATAGTCCCCGCGGTTAAATTAGTAGGGGAATATATAAGCAACTTATAAATCTTAGGTAGATTATTTAAAATTTTTAATCACCAGCTTTCAGAAGGACAAGTTATGCAACAAAATACGCAAAAACTTAACGAGATGCCGGTAACTAGTGCGGCAAAAGCGACAATTATAGTAGTTTTAAACGAGAAGCGTATTCCTTCTTTATCTTGACTTTCAGAGTTTTTTAAACAAGTGTTAAAAGCGTCGTCACATGCGTTGTGGTTAAGATATGGAATATTTGAACAAATTTTGTAATATCTATCGCAATCTTCTCTTGTGATGGCATATCCTGAAACAGCGATGCTTAAGCATAATGAAATTGTTAGAATAATTAGCCTCTTCATGATGTCTCCTAGTCCAAAATTTTGGGAATACAAAATAAAGTAATACTGGCTATGATAAGTCGCATTTTTTATAAATTTGCGCTACTTCTGATTACTAAATAAATACAGAAAGCTATAATCTTATTCTGATAGCTTTCTGTATTTTAGTGTTCTTTAAATTAATTAATCCTATTCAAACTTAAATCCTGCATAAAGGGTTATTGTTGAATAATCTGGTTTTGAATAAGTGTTGTCGTTGGTGCCAAAAGTATGTTTTGCATAAACGGCTTCTAAAACAAAGTAATCCACATCTATGCCTAGTCCTAAAGCCCAATAAAGTCCGCCGGTTGCCGAGTCAAATAAATCTTTTCCCATCGGGGCGCTATACCCAAATCTTCCTGATAAAAAGGCATAAGTGTCATCAAGACCATGTAAATGCGTACGCGTCTTAGCTCCAACATATATCGGCAGACATGACATACTTCCTTTTAGTTCTTTCTTTTTTATTTCTCTTGGCAAATCTATTGTTGTTCCTAACCCAAGCGCAATAACGTTGCCCAAATACTTAAAAAACTCAATACCACCTGACAGTCCTACATTCATATTCTCATTTTTGCCATTTACTGAAATTTCACTCTGAGGTTGAAACCCAAGTTTGACGATAAGCTCCCTATCGTTGTTTGGCTTTGCCGCCGCAAGAGTCGCCATTGTGAAAATTGAAATTAAAAAAGCTATAAATTTGTTCATTTTTACTCTTTTTGTCGCGTCTAAAAACTCAAACAATGTTAAGTTTGTAAATCAAAACGTTTATTGTGTATAATAACTGTGTTTATACTACAACAAAACGAAAAAAAATAAAAGAGGCTTCTGTGCTTTCTCTTATTTTCTCGGCGGCGATTAACGGCATAGACGCCAATATTGTGGAAGTTGAAACATACATTTCTTCAGGCATGCCTATATTTTCAATTGTCGGTCTTGCAGATATTGCCGTCAAAGAATCCCGCGACAGAGTGGCGGCGGCTCTTAAAAATTCAGACTTTGATTTCCCCACAAAAAAGATAACGGTAAATTTAGCTCCTGCCGACATAAAAAAAGAAGGCGGAATCTTTGTTTTGTCCATAGCTCTTGGCATACTTGCGGCAAACGGTAAAATAAAGAAGGATAATTTAAAAAACTTTTGCGCTGTAGGCGAGTTGTCTTTGGACGGCAAAATAAGAAAAGTCAAAGGCGTTCTTCCTATTTCTTTGGCGTTAAATAAAAATCAAATAGAAAATTTTATTGTTCCTTTTGCAAACAGACAAGAAGCCGCCGTGGCAGGCGCTATAAACGTTTTTCCATTCAAAACTCTTACGGAAGTCGTTAAATTTATCAATGGTGAGATTATCTGCAAACAATACACATATGATGATAAAGGTTTGAATTTTTTAGAAGAATGTGAGTACGATTTTGTTGATGTTAAAGGACAGAAAAATGCAAAAAGAGCCGCAGAAATTGCCGCGGCGGGTGGTCATAATATGCTTATGTCAGGTCCTCCGGGCTCTGGCAAAACCATGATAGCAAAACGTATCCCAAGCATACTCCCTCCCATGACTTTTGGCGAAGCTGTTGAGACTACAAAAATATGGTCCGCCGCTGGGCATGCTTTTAACGGTGGATTGATAAGAAACAGAGCTTTTAGAAGTCTGCACCATACTTCCTCGGCTGCGGCATTAGCGGGCGGTGGAGTTTATCCAAAACCGGGAGAGGTTAGCCTGTCTCATAACGGAGTTTTGTTTTTAGATGAATTTGTAGAATTTAGAAGAGATGCATTGGAAGTATTACGCCAACCTTTGGAAGATAAAGTGATAACTGTTTC
>JAISDY010000114.1 GCA_031264425.1 Endomicrobium sp.
GGCTTATCTTTGCCGTTTCTTCTTTCAACGTTCATCATCATAGTTATAGGAATACCGCCGCATTCCCATTGCTTAGGAGCTTTTAGAAGGTTTCCCACAAAAGACATGTACCCTGTAAGACCGTTAAGAATAAGAGCTGCTGCATTATAACCCAAAGCATATGTGTAGTTTGCATCAAAGTTTGAAGGGAATCCGCAACGTCCCTCATATCCAAAGAAATGTGTTACGCTTGAGAATTTGCCTTTATATTTATCTTTCTTTTTTAGTTCTGCAAGTCTTTTTTGAATCATTTCAATCAGAAGTTTTTCTGTTTCAATCATAGATACCGCAACATTTCCATGCGGATCTCTGTCTGACATAAGCTGAGAAGCTATACCTGCAGGCAAAGAGCACATTAAATCTGAAAGTTTGTTTGAGAGCTTGCCGCACACAAAATTCTTCTTTTCTTCCATAGTTGAAAGCTCTGCAAACTTATCGGCATTATCCGCCAAAATATCATTTAATGCAGAAATTAACTCTTTCATCTCAGGTATAAATTCTATAAGTCCTTCCGGCACCAGACATATTCCGAAATTTTTACCGTCTTGTGAACGCTTAATTATAACTTCAACGATACTATCAACGACTTTTGAAAGAGTCATTTTCTTGGCTAAAATTTCTTCGCCGATTAAGACAATATTAGGCTGCGTCTTAAAACCCACTTCTAAAGTTATATGGGAAGCGCTTCTGCCCATTAAGCGGACAAAATGCCAATATTTTTGAGCTGAAATTGCGTCTCTGCATATATTTCCTACAAGCTCGGCGTAAATTTTTGTTGCGGTGTCAAAACCAAATGATGCTTCTATATATTTATTTTTCAAATCGCCATCAATTGTTTTAGGCACGCCTATTACGCATTTGTCCACATTTTCCTGTTTCAAATACTCGGCAATCATAGCAGCGTTTGTATTAGAATCGTCTCCTCCAACAATTACCAAAGCATCTACGTTGCATACGTCCAAGTTATCTTTTGTTGAACAAAACTGTTCAACGGATTCAATCTTTGTTCTCCCTGATTGTATATAGTCAAAGCCGCCGGTATTTCTATACTGGGCAAGAATTTTTTCGTCAATTTTTTTAAAACTCTTTTTTAAAATTCCCGAAGGTCCGCCGAGATACCCTATTAATCCATTCTTTTTATTTGCCTGCTTGAGACCATCAAAAAGACCCGCTATAACGTTGTGTCCTCCGGGAGCTTGACCGCCTGAAAGAACAACCGCGACATTTATTATTTTCTTTCTAGCAGCAGGATTTGCGCCTTTTTTAAATTTTACTATAGGCAAACCGTAAGTATTTTTGAAAAGCTCTCTTACTTTGGATTGGTCAGCAACTGACTGAGTCGGTTTTCCCTTCACGGCTTTTACGGAAGCCGCTCCTTTTTTTAACACTTCCGGGAGTTCGGGCTTAAACCTTGATCTCTCGCACTGAAGTTCTGAAATACATGATGTTTTCTGCGACATGTTCATTCCTCTTAATCTTTATTATTATATTGCAACCGCAAAACTTTTGAGATTATGTCCTCAGAAGTAATATCTGAAATTTTTTCTTTTTTTATCACTATGTGATTTTTTAAAGGCATAGGTCCTACTTGACTGGGATCCGTATAACCAAACACTGCTACGCACTTTGTTCCGACTGCTGCAGCTAAATGCATAGCCCCTGAATCTATGCCCATAAACAACCCGCACTTTTTTAGAAAAGCTGCGCTGTCCAAAATACCATTCTCGGCAGCAAACACCTTAGGGGCTATTCTACATTTTTTAGCCGTGCTATTCAAAATTTCTTTTTCCCATACAGCGCCTGAAAGGACACAGTTAAAACCTTTTTCCGACAAAACATTTATAACTTCAATCCACTTGTGCTCTTCTAAGCATTTGTCTTGCCGTCCTTTGCTTGCACCTATTGAAATCGCAATTGTCTTTGACGCATCAAGGTTATTATCACCAAACCATTTTTTTACATTTTCTATATTTTCTTCAGGAATATTTATTATCCCTACATAATCTTGCCGTATTGATTTAAGACCTACGGCAAAACCCAACTCTCTATTGTTAAACAAAGACGGAACGCCAACTCTTTCGGTTTTCTTTGTAAGCAGAAAACTCAAAGACGCCGTATTAAAACCAATCCTGCTTTTTATCCCGGACAAATAAACATAAAGTAAAGAACTCGGAGATTCGGAAAAAAGTATCGCTTTGCCGACTTTCTCTTTTTTTAAAAACTTTACGATATTTCTATCTTTTGCCATTGCCTCATCCACAAGGTTGGAAGCCGTAAGAAGAGGCGCCAGCGATGTTTTAACCACAGAAAATATTTTAGCATTAAGCTCTTGTTTGGCGGCTTTAACGACCGGAAGAGAAAACAAAAGGTCTCCCAGCTGATTCATATGAAAAAAAACTATTTTATCCATTTTTCTATTTCCAAGAAGACAGTTTCAGGGTTTATAGCGTTTATATTATCTTTGTTTTCTTTATTTATGAGCAAAGAAAACCTGCCTAAGCAAGGAGCGGTTTCATTTATGTCGGAATGCCCGAATATAAATATTGACGGAACATTTAATACAGCCGACAAATGCATAGGACCTGTGTCAGCTCCGACAACCGCTTTGCTTTTTGATAGTATGCCCGCAAGTTCTTCTATTGAAGTTTTACCGCACAAATCTATGACTTCGCTTGACTGTATTTCGCCGAAATCCGATTTTGCTCCCAATACGACTATTTGCATATCGGCAAAGTTATTTTTAATTAAGCCTATTAGCTTATGATAATTATCAATGCTCCAATTTTTTCCCTTTCCTCTTGCAAACGGAACGAATGCAATAAAATCTTTTGAGATTCCATTCTTGTTTAAAACGCCGCCAACATTTGTTTTTATATTTATGTTTACTTTAGGCTGAAAAGATTTCCCTGTCAGGAACCGAATAGTCTCAAGATTTCTTAACGTGGCGTTTATATTAACTTTTTCCGGATAAACTTCCTTGATTAAAATGTTACTAAACTCCTTCATGCCGGGAACGCCAATTTTAATTTTAGCTTTGGCAAATTTTGCAAGAAACGCACTTCTTAGAAGACCCTGCAAATCTATTATTATATCGTACTCCGTGCGTCTTATAAATTTTAAAACATTGAAAAAACCTCTAATGCCTTTGCGCCTATCCCAACTTATGATTTCGTCAATATCAGAACACAGCTTAGGCACAGCATCCCAATTTTTAAAAACAACCCAACTTATATTGCTGTCGGGGTACGCCTGTTTTAAAGCGTTTGCGCATGGCAAAGCCTGAATAATGTCTCCGAAAGAGCTTGGTTTGATTATTAAAATTTTCATTTAAATAAAAACTTCTTTTTTACTTCTTCAAAAACCTCGTCAACCGTTACAGCTTGCATACATTTAGGATTTATGCAATTTCTATTTCTACAAGGCTGACATTCCATTTTATGCTGTATAATTTTTGTATTCCCGTTATACGGTCCCGTGCGTTTTGCGTCAGTAGGTCCGAGTATAGCCACAGACTGAACATTTAACGCCGTAGCTATGTGCATAGGTCCCGCTTCATTGCCAACAAAAACTTTACACATTTGCAAAAATGCGCATAATTCTTTTAAAGTAAACTTTCCAGCCATATCTGTTATATGTGCGCCAGATTCAGAAATTATTTCTTCATTAAGCCCTTTCTCGCTACTTCCGCCCTCTTTACCACCGATAAGAATAATATCAGCTTCCAACTCAACCTTCAATCTTCTAGCCAAAGCCGCATATTTAGAAGCTCCCCATCTTCTGGAAAGCCAACCTCCGCCCGCATGCATTCCTATTATTTTTTCTAAATTCACATTTTCTTTCAGTAATTTATCTCTGACGTTTCTGAAACTTTCTTCAGGTATATGTATAGGGTAATTAATTTCATCCGAACAATCCAAATACTTCGCAACTTTAAAATGGCGTTCCACGCAATGATGATTGATAGATTTAATTTCTTTTGAAAACAACCAAGAAAATTCCCTCATACCATTAGTGGAGGACGAACCTAATTTAAACTTTGCCCCTGCAAGATTCACAAGCATTGCAGACTTTGCAAGCCCATGCAAATCTATGCTTAAATCAAACTTTTGTTCTCTTAACCCTTTCATTAAATGTATATAATATTTAATAGATTTTTGTTTTCTGTTCCAAACAAAAATCTTTTCAAGGAGAGGGTTGCCATCCAAAATTTCATAACATCTTTCATCAACTATCCAGCTGATCCTTGCATGCGGATATTTTTGTTTGATAGCCGCAAGTGTTGGAAGCGAGAAAATAATATCGCCTATCCTGCTTGGCTGAACTATCAAAATTTTTGGAGCAGGATGATATTCTAAATATTTTGACATATCTTTGCCCCAGTAATATTTGTCTGTAAATTCGCTTAATTTGTTCAGTTTTTGTTCAACTAAAACTCTTTTTTCCTTAATGTCATCTTCCTTATTTATATAAATCGGTTCTCCGTAAATTTGAATAGTTTTTGAAAAAGGAAGAGGGATTATGGTCTTATCCCAAGTATTTTTCAAAATAATTTTATTCTTTGGCGAGCAATTTATTGGAATTATAGGCATACCTGTTTTTTGAGCCGCATATATAACGCCAGATTTTAGCTGTCGGCGAGGACCTTTTGGACCATCGGCGGCAAAAGCTGGAGAATAACCTTTGTGAGCATATTTTATAATTTCAATCAACGCTCTTTCTCCGCCTCTTGTAGAAGAACCTCTGACGGTTAAATATCCAAAACTTTGTAAAACCTGCGACAAAAGTTCTCCATCTTTTGATAAACTTACCATAATAACTATATTTCTTTTTTGATTTGACATCAACATGGGAAATTCATTTCCATGCCAGAAGGGATATATTGACGGTTTAGGGTAGTGAAAAGTATCGTTTAAGGATTTCTTTCTTAAAGTTTTGTCTATTATGCGACATATAAATATTACCATATTAAGCAAAGCTTTATTTTGCATCTAAAATCTCTTTTAGTTTCGCTAATGTAAAAGACACTGCGCCTTTTTGATCATGTACGGTTTTGAGCGCATTATTTCCTATACGTTTGAGAAAAGATCTGTTTGTCATAAATTCTTTTATCTTGCTTGCCAAATCATCTGAATCTTTAACAATAAAAGCTCCGTTGTTTTTCACAAGACTTTCCGCTTCAGTTTTAAAATTATCCATATATTCGCCAAACAGTACGGGTTTGCCATACGCCGCAGGCTCTATAGGGTTTTGCCCGCCCTTGTCCACTAGAGATCCGCCGACGTAGCACACGTCGGAAATTGAATACATATTTTGAAGTTTGCCAAAAACGTCAACCAAAATAAAGTTTCCGGTAAAATCATTTTCAGAGAATAAAGAATATTTTAAACTTTTATCTTCAAGGAGTTTTGCGACTTCTGGAATTCTGGCAAGGTGCCTTGGCGCTAGAAATATTTTAAAATTTCCGCCGACTTTTATATATGCATCGGCAATAATAGTTTCTTCATTTCCTCTTGTACTGCCCGCGGTAAAAACAAAATCCGTTTCTTTAAGCAAAAACTCTTTTCTTTTGGCACCTGACGTAAAATTTCTATCGTATTTTATATTGCCTGAAACAAAAACAACGCTTTTCTCTCCCGCCAAATATTTAAATCTATCGGCATCTTCCTCACTTCTTGCGATAATAACATTGATAAGACCCACAAATTTTTTCCAGAAAAATCTTAAACGCTTGTAACTATCAAAAGATTTTTCCGATATTCTGCCGTTGGCAGTTATGATTGCAGTATTGCGTTTTGCCGCCGTATAAAGCATAGATACCCAAAGTTCAGTTTCAACAAGGACAAGCAAATCGGGTTTGATAATGTCAAACGCCTTCTTTGTTATCGGATAAATATCTAAAGGAAGTAAAGCTAAAAAATCAGCTTTTTGTAATTTTAGAGCGTATTCTCTACCGCTTTTTGTAAGGGTCGTTAAAACTATGAAATAATCATTTCTTAGATTGTCCAAGATAGGTTCTACAGCGCGAACTTCTCCAATAGAAGCGCAGTGTATCCAAACAGTTTTCTTTTTTGAATCCAAATTGGAATAATCGTAGCAAGCGAATCGTTCGGATATTTTGTAGAACAATTCTTTCCTATATTTTTTGCTAAACAGAAACAGGACTACGATTAAAGGTAAAGCAAAAATAATAAGAGCGTTATATAGAACTAAATAAATTTTTGACATGATATTACCAAATATTATTAAGTTACGTTAAATGAGAGTAATGATAATAACTGCAAACGGCACAATTAGTTCTTGGTCTTTTTCTTTGACGGAATCCAATAAAACAAGCCTGCGGATGAATATTTTGGATAAATAGCGCCTAATTCCATACTTATCCCTATTTTATCAACTGGAATAACCTTACATATTTCTTCATAATATTCACTTCCGATATCAACGGCTCTTGTTACTTCGCAATTTTCGCCTTGAGCTTCATTAGAGATAATTCTTTGAACAAAATTCTTGGATTGTTCTAAAGCGTCAACGGCTATGGCGTACACAATTTTACTTGTATGTTCACCAAATGCGCTCTCATTTTTTTTATATTCTTCTTCAAGAGCGCCGCCTATTGTTACAAAAAAAACGCTTTCCGCAACCCACTTTGGAGGAATGTCCTTTTCATAAACAAAAGGAAGGGATTCTTTTGAAAATGTGTCGTAAACAACTGACGGCGATAAAAACTTAACACAAAAACGACTGCAGCGTTGAATAGTCTCTTCCAATTCAACCGACGCACCAACAGCATTTATAAGTTTTCTTACCACCCGCGAAATATCTTTCATGCGCAGGTTTACTTTAAAATTCTTTATTTTACGCATTATTTTGAACTTACATATCCCTTCTTTACTGCAACTTTCAGTCTATTCTTTTTTCTTTGTTCCCATTCATATACTATAGGCGTGCAAATGAACAGTGTAGAAAACACCCCGAGAATAGTGCCTATAAGCATTATGTAAGCAAATGTGTGTATTACTTCTCCTCCAAAGAAAAATAGCGAAGCCGCCACTATAAACACCGTTAAAGAAGTAACTACAGTTCTTTGAATAACTTCGTTTATGCTCCTGTTTATAACTTTTCCAAAATCCTCTTTTGCCAAAAGTCTTAGATTTTCTTTTATTCTGTCAAATAAAACAATCGTGTCGTTTATAGAATAACCCGCCACAGTAAGAAGCGCGGCAATAACTGTTATGTTGACCTCTTTGTTTGCAAGAATTACAAAGCCAAAAGAGATAACTACGTCGTGAATTATTCCCAAAACAGAAGCCACGCCCCATAATCCAGACTTAAATCTAAACGCCACATAACCAATCATTCCAACAAAAGCAAAGAAAAAAGCGTAAAGAGCCTGTTTTGAAAGATATGTTCCAACGCTTGGACCAACATACTCCACTCTATCTATTGTCATTGAGTTATTAGGGAATGTCTCTTGCATAGCCGCTTTTACGGCATTTTCAAATTCTTCTTGCGATGCCACATTCTTCTTGGCACGGATCATTATAATATTCCCAGAGCTTTGGAGCTCAAAAGAACCTATATTGCTCTTCTCTAATGCAGAACGAACATCCTGCAACTCAACTTCTTGTTGAAAAGACGCCTGCATCAAAACGCCGCCTGTAAAATCTATGCCGTAATTAGGACCCCCTCTATAAATAAAAACGAAAACTGTAAGCAAAAGCATCAAAGCCGAAATAAAGAAAAACTTACGGCGATTCCCTATGAAATCTATATTCGTGGATTTAAATATTTGCACCAGAGCCTCCGATTACATTTTTAGTTTAAGCAACAGGTTTTCTTTAAACAAAAAGTCGTATATAAGTTTTGTTACTGAAATCGCCGTAAACATGCTGACAATAAGACCTATAGAAAGAGTAACAGCAAATCCTTTTATAGGACCTGTCCCAAATTGGAATAAGAAAACTGCCGCTATAAGCGTTGTTATGTTTGCGTCAAAAATAGTCCAGAAAACTTTTTGATACCCTGCGTCAACGGCTACTCTTGCCGTTTTCCCAGTAGCAAGCTCTTCACGTATTCTTTCAAGTATTAAAACGTTTGCGTCAACAGCCATAGCAAGAGTCAGAGCTATGCCTGCAACGCCCGGAAGAGTAATCGTAAATTGGAAGTACGCCATTGCAGCCAGAAGTATTATTAAGTTTAAAGCCAAAGCTATGTCGGCAATAAGCCCCGAAGAGCGGTAATAAATTATCATGAAAATAAAAACTACACCGATACCTATAAGAGCCGACATAAAGCCGCTTCTTATTGAATCGTCCCCAAGAGTGGGTCCTACGGTTCTTTCTTCTATAACTTTAACCGGGGCGGGAAGAGCGCCAGCTCTAAGCACAGTCGCCAAAAGTTTTGCATTTTCCGCACTAAAGCTGCCTTGTATGACTGCTTTCCCTTCAGGTATTTTTTGATTTATAACGGGAGCGGACTGTACAATCCCATCAAGAACTATAGCTAAATTTCTCTGAATATTTCTTCCGGTAACGTCTTCAAATATCCTTGCGCCTTCTCTGTTAAACTCTATACCGACAACAGGCTGACCAAACTGTCCCTCAAACTCAACTTTAGCGTTTGTAAGCGATGCTCCGGTTAAAACTGCTTTGTCCAAAATATAATATCTTGAATCTTCCTTGCCTTCAAAAACCGAAGCGTCTTGCGGCATAGCAGCCTGTATATCCGGGTATGCGGAAGGATTTTCGCGATACTGATCGGGAGTAATGCCTTTATCTCTAATCAAATCAAGAACTTTGTTAGCCTCTTGGCTGTTATTTACTATCCTGAACTCAAGCAAAGCCGTCTTGCCTATCAAATCTTTAGCGGATTGTGGATCTTTAATCCCCGGAAGCTGGATTACTATCCATTTATCGCCTTGTCTTGTTATAAGCGGTTCCGCAACTCCGAATTGATCTATTCTGTTTCGCATAATTTCAATAGCTCTATCAACCGCATCTTTTATTTTCATATTCGCATCTAACTGAGACGAATCTACTTCCAAAAGAAGATGAGTACCGCCCTTTAAGTCCAAACCTAATTTTATAGCTTTACCCAAAATAGGGTCTTTTTCTTTTTCAGCCTGCGCTTTTCTATCGGCAGACATTAAAGACCAATTTATAGACGGATATAAAGCCCAAACTGAAAAAGCGAACAATGCCACCGTAATCCATAACTTCCAGTTAATTTTGCTCATCAGAGTAATTTCCTTTCGTTTATTATTAACTCAAATGTACAATTTAAGAAACTTGCAACTCTTCTACACATGAGCATCCTAGACATAAAGATCTCAAAATATTCCATGACTTTTGATATTTGGGTATCTATGGTAAGCTGAAGCGATATTGTTTTTTTTTCTTTGATTACTTTTAAAAAAGACCTTTCTACCGCAAAGTTCACCCTATCATGTATATCGTACTTTGATATATCGTGGTTTCTAACACGCGTTTTATGAACATCCGACTTGTCCGCAAGAATTAAAGCCGCCGCTATAGGATTTACAGTATCTCCCGACTGTTCTTCGTGATTGCCTATTGCTGAAATTATCAAAGCTATCTCTTCGGGAGTCATTCCCATATCTTTCAGCAGTCTCATGGCAAGCAAAGCTGCGGACTGCCCGTGATCTTGTCTGTTTACAACATTGCCTATATCGTGGATATATCCCGCTATCCCCGCAAGCTCCTGAATTCTTTTCGGATAGTCAAGGTACAATAAAACATTTTCAGCTATGGACGCAACTAACCCGACATGCCTCACGCCGTGTTCGGTGTATCCTAGAGTTCCCAAGTAGTCATTAGCGGATCTGACAAAAACATTAACGATAGAGTTCTTTTTTACTTCTTCAAGAGTTATGTTTGAATATTTATTTTTCTCGTCCATTATTTGTCCGATTTTTTAAATTACACAACACAACCGTTTAAAATTAAAATAAGTTATTTTTTTACAACTTCAGGAATTTTCGCCTGTTCTTCAGCTTCTTTTGTTATAACGGTTGCTATTGACTGCTTTGCTATTTGAACACTTACGCCATCTGCAATCTTTATATCAAGAACATTGTCTCTTACGGCATTAACGGTAGCGTATATGCCGCCTGAAGTTATAACTTTGTCGCCTTTTTTCAAAACGTTTAGAGACTTTTGGTGTTCTTTAGCTTTCTTCTGCTGAGGTCTTATCAAAAACAAATAAAAAAACACAAAAATAAGTATAAGGGGCAAAAAACTTCCTAAAGCGCCGGCTCCTCCGCCTGCTGCCTGAGCGGAAGCAATTGAAGGTATAACCAAAAGTACTGCTAAAATTACCGGTAAATCAATAAATTTTTTCATTCTATCCTCACCTTTTATTTTTTGAATAATATTTTTCAAAAAATTCTTTTTTTGCTTTAAGAAACATATCATTTTCCAATGATTTTCTTATTTTCGTCATCAAGTTTACCATAAAATGAATGTTATGTAAAGATAACAAAGTAAGGTATAAAGTCTCTTGCGCTCTGACCAAATGATTGAGATATGCTTTTGTATATTTAGTGCAAGCCGGGCACTTGCATTCAGGATCTAAAGGACTAAAATCCTCTCTATACTCTGCGTTTCGTATGTTTATTTTTCCCAGACTTGTAAAGACCTGCCCATTACGCCCATTTCTTGTTGGGATAACACAGTCAAACATGTCAACGCCTCTTTCAACGCCTTCCCACAAATCTTCAGGCATTCCAACGCCCATTAAGTATCTAGCTTTGTTTTCAGGTATTAAAGATAGGGTGTTTTCTAGCACAGTGTGCATATATTCTTTAGGCTCGCCTACGGAAAGACCTCCTATGGCATAACCTACAAAATCAATATTCAACATTTCCTGAGTACTTTTTGCTCTTAAATCATTATAAACTGAACCCTGTATAATGCCAAACAACGCTTGCGTTTCATGCGCATTGTCCTTATAAAATTCAGTCTTGCACCTTTTAGCCCATCTCAGGCTCAATTCCGTTGAATTTTTTGCATAGGCATAATCTGAAGGATAAGGAACGCATTCGTCAAAACACATTATAATGTCAGCGCCTATATCTTTTTGAACCTGCATAGACCTTTCTGGAGAAAAGAAATGCTTAGAACCATCTATATGCGATCTAAATTCGGCGCCTTCCTCAGAAATCTTTCGTATATCGCTTAAACTAAATATTTGGAAACCACCGGAGTCCGTAAGCATTGGGCGATTCCAAGCGTTAAACTTCTGTATTCCGCCGGCTTTTTTGATTATTTCAGTTCCTGGTCGCAGATAAAGATGGTATGAATTACCTAAAATTATTTGAGCTCCTGAAAATTGCAACCACTCGGTAGGAACACCTTTTACAGTCCCTTGAGTTCCTACAGGCATAAAAATAGGGGTTTCAACAACTCTCCTTGTGGTGTAAACCTTCCCTAACCTTCCCTTACATTCAGACGACTTCTTTATTAACTGATAAGACCCGCATTCCATTACAAAAATTTATCCTCATTTATATATAATTCTAAATCGCACTTTAGAACATTAGCCGCCCTTTTACAATAAATCGTCCTAGACATAAAAATTTCAAAATAATCCATAACGGAACAAATTGAAGTATCTATGTCTATTTTAAGCTTTATGATTGATTTTTCTTTATTTACAACAACCTCCGCTTTACGGCATGCTGCTATTACCAGAGAGTGCTTGTCAATCAAAAACATGTCTTGGGTTCTTATTCTTTCGCGACGGACGTCAGTTTTATCGCCAAGAACCAAAGCCGCCGCTATAGAAGAAACCGGGTCCATATTTTTGTCTTCATGTCCGCCTATAGCTGTAGCCACAGCAAAAACTTCGTCGCCGTACAAAGCTTCGTCAATAACATTTAAGAATATTACCGCGCTACTCTGATCATGAGAATGTATAGATACCATGTTGCCTATATCATGCATATATGTGGCAATTTTGGCAAGTTCTTGTTCTCTTGCGCCGTACCCTAAACTTTTTAAAACATTTTCAGCAGTCGTCGCAGAACGCAGAGCATGCCCCTGCCCGTGCTCTTTATAGCCCATAATGGCAAAAGCTTTATCCGTAAACTCAAGATAAGTCCGTATCTCAGGATTGTTTCTTATTTCCTCAAAAGTCAATATCTTGCTCATAGGATGTATTATACAAAATTAGTTAAAACAGAAACTACATCAACTTGCCTACTTTGCCTAACTTTTGTAATATAAATTTCTAAAGTAAAAAATGCGATAATGAGATATTTTATTGTATAATTTATCCATGAAAAATAAACTTATACCTATTGATTTTCTTAAAACCCCTATAGACAATTCAGATACCATTGAAGGACTTAAAATTTTCTGGAAAAAAGTTTTGCCCCTTAGTTCTCAAAGAGAACAACATTTTGCCGACGTATGGAAAGAAGGAACTGAAGAAGAAATTTTTGCAGAACTTATTTTCTGTCTTTTTACACCTCAAAGCAAAGCAGTTACATGTTGGGCTGCGGTAAAAACCCTTGCCGATAAAAATATGATATTTGATTCAACAGCAGAAGACATAGCAAATACAATAAGCGGCGTCCGCTTCAAACACAATAAAGCAAAATACGTGGTAGAAGCTCGTGACTTTTTTACAGAAAATGAAAAGATTAAGATAAAGGAAAAACTTGCTTCATTTAATGACATTTATGAACTTAGAAAGTGGCTTATTGCAAATGTGAAAGGCATAGCTTATAAAGAAGCGGGACATTTTTTAAGAAATATAGGCATAGGAAAAGATCTTGCCATATTGGATAGGCATATTTTAAGAAATCTTAAAGTTTACGGAGCAATAGAAGAGTTTCCTAAAAATCTTAATGTAAAAACTTATCTTGAAATAGAAAAGAAAATGCAAGGCTTTGCTAAAGAAACGGGAATTCCTATGTCTCACTTAGATATGCTGTTCTGGTGTAAAAACACTGGAGGAATTTTCAAATAATTTATTAATGTTGACAATTACTTTCTTTAAAGCTATAATTTAGCTATCATTTATTTCCAAAAGGGGAACAAGAAAAATGAAGAGATTTAAAGCAGTTTATTTGGTACTAGCAGGTTTATTGGTCTCGGGAGCGATGAGTGTTGCTTTAGCCTCTGATAATTTTGGCGAGTTGAACGTAAAAGCAGGATTGAATTTAAGTACTAAGTTTAAGAGTGAATTAGAATTAACCAATAGGGAACTCTTATTTGCCAATCTTAAGCCAGGTGTTTCCTTCGCAGGAGAATATTTAATCCTCGCTGAACATTTAGTTTCAAGTTTAGATTTTTTGAAGTTTGGAGTAGGCTTAAAGTATCTTTTACCTACAAAGCTTAAAGATAATGACCTTACTCTTGCTGTGAAATTGGCAAAATTTTCATATCTTCCAATCTATTTTACGCTCCAAATAAATCCTTTTGTAAAATCCAATGAGGAATACTTGAAAGGGCTATTTGTGAAGGGAGACATAGGGTACAGTGCGTATTCCTCATCAAACTTTAAAGAACTACTTAATAATAGTCCAATCTCTACAAATATAAAAGATAAAGGAGGCTTATATTATGCTTTTGGAGCAGGATATGAATTCCCTTGTGGATTGGTATTTGATATAACGTATGGAATATATAAGTCGTCTGTTGAAGTTTCCGAAAACATGGAGAATATGGAGAAAAGAGATAAAATTAATTTCACTTACAGCTGTGTTGGTTTAAATGTTGGATACAAATTCAAAATCTAACAATAATAAATATTTAAGTTTCACGGATGTGCGGATATATAAATCCGCACATCTTTATTCATTTGGATAAATTACAATTGATTATTTAACGATCAATTTAAGGCATAAGTGAGAAACCATTATTATGCCATTAAAATACGAAATGTTATACTCAAAAATATTAGAAATAGAAGCAATTAAAAGAAAAGGTAAAGAACGAGACGAAAAAGAAATAAAAAGATACTATAAAGTTTTAGATGAAGTTGATAGGCTTGTTAAAGATAAAAACATTAATATAAAAGAAGAATAGAAAATACAAGTTAGCGACAAAGCAAAGATATAAAAAAAGGAAACTCGGCAGAAGATTAAGGATTTATCCGCCGAGTTAATTTATAAATTAGTTCAATCCGGGAATTTTCATTCCACCCATCATTTTTTTGGACTCTTCAGCCATAACAGCTTGAGCTTTTTCTCTAGCCTCTTCAAAAGCTGCAAGCATAATTTTTTCAATTTTTTCTTTTTTCTCTTTAAGCAAGTCTTCAGGAATATTTAAACTCAAAAACTCATTTTTAGCATTTACTTGTATTTTAATGCCTTTATATTCAATTTCAATAATATGCGCTTTCAATTTTTTATCCATTTCGCTAAGTTTGCTTCTCATAGACATAGCTTCTTTTGCCATTTTAAACAATTCCATCTTAAATCTCCTTTCTATTTTTTGACAATTTTTTGTCCATTATTATTAAAAATCTTACGGCAATGCCGACAACTGCCCAAATACCTATCAAGAGCCAAGCTAAAGTTTTAAATCCTTTATAAAGAAAATACACCCCGAATACGCCGCAGAGCGTTGACACCAACAGCATATTTTTATATGTACCGACTTTATTACTTTGCCCCACGCTTGCCCGCCTTATCTGCTTTAAGGATTATAGCATAAACGATTATATTAAGTGAAAGCAAGACTACAACAGTTGCTATACCTGCTGGCACGTTTGCGGCAACCGCCACAACGCAGCTAGCTAAAATATCAAGTGTAAAAAGCGTGTAGAAAAACATTTTTATTTTTTTCATTTAAATCCTCATAATAGCAATAGTTTTACTTTTCTTTCTCTAAATGCTGATAGTCCTTTAGTGTCTGCCAAGAGTCGCCCCATACCCAACCCCTAGATAAAAGAACCTTAACAAAATCTGAAGCTTCGGTTAAAGCTCCTTCTATCTTTGGCTCATATTTTGATTCCGACGGGAGCGTTATACCATCTTTAATATATGGAGATAAAAAGTATACAACAACAAAATATTTTTGAGATTATATTTAATTTAATATTATTTTCTCCTTAAAGTCCCTGATATTACTTTTTCTAACCCAACTTTAGTGTTAATCATAAGCCGTCCATCTTTATCTATGCCCAAGTTTACGCCTGACACAATATTATTATAGCCGTCATCAATAGTAACAATTTCATTCTTGTAGGCAATATCCCGATTATACTCCTCTACAAACATTTCAAAGCCAGTATTGCAGAAATTATTATATATTTCTTCAAATTTAGCTAAAAATTTTGCAAGGAATTCGGCTCTGTCCACCTCTCTTCCTAAAACTTCTTTAAGAGAAATAGAAATATCAACAAACTTTGCTGGGAGCTTATTGTTAATATTTATGCCTATACCGGCAACAATCCAATTTATTCTGTCTTGTTCGGCAGACATCTCCACTAGTATTCCTGCAATTTTCCTATCGTTTACAAAAACGTCATTAGACCATTTTATTTCAGAATCAATTTTATATTCTTTAAGAGTTCTTTTTAAAGCTATACTTAAAATCAACGTTAATTTAGACGCTTCGTCAGGACGTATTAAAGGCTTTAGCAATATTGAAAACCAAAGACCTCCCGCATTAGAACTCCACGTCCTTTTTATTCGTCCGTAACTGTTTGTCTGTTTTTCGGCAACTATAATAAAACCTTCTTCAAAATTCTTCTCCGCAAGCTTTTTTACCGAAGTTTGCGTTGACGGCAACTGCTTGTAGTATTTTACCGTCTTGCATATTTTAAGAGGATTTTTTAATCTGCTTTCTATTTCGTATTCGTTGAAAAGATTCTTATTGCCGATAAGAGAATATCCTTTGGACGACGATTTTATTTTGTATCCTATTTGTTTTAAAGTTTTGATTTGTTTGTGCACTGCAGCTCTTGAAATTCCTAAAACTTCCTCAATGGCATTACCTGAGACAATTTTTTTAGATTTAAGAATTTCAAGAATATTCATATCAATTTATAGTCACTTCTAAACTTACGTCCAAAGTGGGAGCAGAATGAGTAATCATTCCTATGGAAATTCTGTCTATATCAAGTTTTGCAAATTCTTTTATGGTCTGAAAATTTACATTCCCTGAAATCTCTATTTCAGGTTTATAATTTTTTGTTGAATTTTTTCTTATAACATCAATCATTTTGTCTGCAGTTTTAGGAGTTGTGTTATCCAACATTATAATATCCGCTTTTGCCGCTAAAGCGTTTTTAACTTCACCCAAGTTTTCGCATTCAACTTCAACTTTAATGTCTTTATATTTTTTTCTAAAATCAGATATTGCCGAAGTCAAATCTTTTATAAGTTTTAGATGGTTGTCTTTTATAAGAGCCATTTCCGAAAGACCCATCCTATGGTTTGTTCCGCCACCACATCTTACGGCATATTTGGCAAGCTCTCTGTATCCGGGCAAAATTTTTCTTGTATCGTAAATTTTTGCTTTATTATTGCCCGCAGCTTTTACAAAAACATTTGTCAACGTCGCAATCCCTGACATATATTGCAGAAAATTGAGAGCGGTTCTTTCCCCTGATAAAATTGTCCTTGCAGAGCCGGTTATCTCAAGAATTTTATCGCCTTTTTTAAGAAGATCGCCGTCTTTCTTTTTTATCGCGACTTTGCAGCTGTCATCAAGCATTTTAAATACTTCAATAAAAATATCAACGCCTGCAAGAACTCCGTCTTTATTTGCTATAAGAACGGCTTTTGCTTTTTTATCTTCAGGAACAAATTCTTTTGAAGTAATATCATTGAAAGCTCCATCTTCTTTCAACGATAAATCTATAAGGGTGTCTATTGTATTCATAGTTCGCATATTTAAAAATCTTTTAATTTTCCCTCAAGTTCTTCCCAAGTTAATTTAAGAGCTTTTCTCACATCTGAAACAAGATAATCATGAGCATCTTTTCTACCTACAGGAATTACTATTGTAATATTAATATCATCATTTTTGTAGTTGCATGTCCACTACTTTGGCGTCTTTTATAGAAACCATTTACTTCCATAAATTTTATTAATTTATTCTGTTTTATAGTTCCTATACCCATGTCAACTTATCCATGCAACTGATGGAATATTTAATCTGAATGAATTATCAGCTAAGAAAGGCAATCCAAACGCTTTATGTTTACTAGTAAATATAGCTTCTGTTTTTTTAAATTTCCAACCTAAATTTCTAATACCTCTCTGACACTTCCGTCTTCATTAACTGTTTCAAGCCAAAGCTCAAAAGCCTCTTTAAACATTTCTTTCGCATGCGACAACTCTTTTCCTGAGGTTGTTATCATTAACGGTTCAAATCTTGCCACGACTTCATTGCAATTCGTGTCGTAGTAAAATTTAACATTAAGTTCAATTCTTACTATTCTATTACTTCTTACAATTATTTTGTTTGGTGATTTCATTCTTACATCCAACTGCTTATAATCCTTTCAATGCCGCTACATGTCACCATTTTATCAAATATCATTTTTATGAAACAACTTTGCCGCTATTTAATTTGAGAATATAAATTCACCATTTCTATGGCGCTTATTGCGGCGTCTGATCCTTTATTTCCCGCTTTGGTTCCAGCTCTTTCTATTGCCTGCTCTATGGACTCTGTGGTCAAAATTCCAAAAACTACGGGAACAGTTCCATTAAGCCCCACCGAAGCCACTCCTTTTGACACTTCTGCGGCAACATAGTCAAAATGCGGCGTTGCTCCTCTTATTACACAGCCTAAACAAATTATGCCGTCAACTTTTTTGCCATCGGCTATTTTTTTTGCGACTGCCGGAATTTCAAAAGCCCCCGGAACCCAATAAACTGAAATATCTTCGTCAGACGCTCCATGCCTTTTAAGCATATCTTGTGCGCCTGATATAAGTTTTCCTGTAATAAACTCGTTAAACCGCGACGCCACTATTGCAAATTTTTTTTCGTCAGCTTTTAATTGTCCGCTTATAATTTTCATTTGCTCCTCCAGTAACTAAACTATTTTTAAGATGTGTCCCATCTTTTCTTTTTTTGTTTTTAAATATCTTTTGTTGGATTTTGTCGGATTAATTTCAACAGGGATTCTTTTTGTTATCTTCAATCCATACCCTTCAAGACCGACAATTTTTTTAGGATTATTGGTCATAAGGTTAATACTTTTTATTCCAAGCTCAGACAATATCTGAGCGCCGATACCATAATCCCTTAAATCCGACGGAAAGCCTAAAGCCGCATTGGCTTCAACGGTGTCTAATCCTTTCTCCTGCAAATGATAGGCTTTCAATTTATTCACAAGGCCAATCCCTCTGCCTTCTTGATGCATGTATAAAAGCACTCCTTGCCCTTTTTGCTCAATTGCTTTAAGAGCCGCTTCAAGTTGATCGCCGCAATCGCATCTTAAAGAATGAAAAATATCGCCCGTTTCGCATGACGAATGTACTCTCACCAAAACGTTCTTTTTATTTCTCACATTGCCCTTTAGTATCGCCAAATGAGCCTCTTTTGTTATAATGTCTTCAAACAAAATCATCTTGAAATCGCCATATCTTATGGGAAAATCAACAGACACGACTTCTTTGACAAAGTTCTCAGTACGCCTGCGATAATTGATAATATCGGCAATTGTCGCTATTTTTAGTTTATGTTTTTTTGCAAACTTTACTAAATCGGGCATTCTCGCCATTGTTCCGTCTTCGTTCATTATTTCGCATATAACTCCCGCAGGATAAAGCCCCGCAAGCTCGGCTAAATCCACCGCGGCTTCCGTGTGTCCAGATCTTACTAAAACGCCTCCTTTTTTGTAGCTTAAAGGAAACATATGACCCGGTCTTGCAAAATCTTTAGCTTTAGAGGTTTTATCTATAAGTTTCTTTACCGTTATAGCTCTATCATAAGCCGATATTCCCGTTGTTGTGCCTATTTTGTAATCAACAGACACAGTAAAAGAACAGCCTTTTTTTTCAGTAGGCTTCTCAACCATATTGTCTATATCAAGCTCTTCCAAACGTTCACGCTTCATAGGAACGCAGATAATCCCTCTTGCATACTTTGTCATAAAATTTATGAGCTGCGGGGTAATCTTTTGCGCAGCGACAACTATGTCGCCCTCGTTTTCCCTGCCGGGATCGTCAACAATAATAACGGGCTTGCTCGCTTTAATATCTTTTACGGCGCTTTCAATTGTTGCAAAAACATCGTTCTTCATTTTGTCATAAACTCCTTCAATATCTCAGGGCTAATGCCGCTTGATTCTTTTCCAGCAAACTTTTCTATATATTTTGCAAGAATATCTGTCTCAACATTGACTTCAGCTCCCACTTTTTTAAATTTCATAATCGTATTATTAAAAGTTTCGGGTATTATAAAAATTTCAAAACCCGAACATGACAACGATGCAATTGTTAAACTTATACCATCAATAGCTATTGACCCTTTGTCAACGCAATATTTCAAAATATTTTTTCCGCCCAAAAATTTAACTTTATAAAACTCTTTTAACGCTTCTATCTTTTCTATCTTAGCGGTACTATCCACATGTCCGCTTACTATATGACCGCCGAGTCTTGAAGAAAGCGTTAGCGCTCTTTCCAAATTAACTTTTGAATTTTGTTTCAGTTTGGAAAGTGTCGTAACATTGTCTGTATGCGGACTATAATCCGCAGCAAAAATATTTTTGTTCACACACACTGCCGTCAAACACACACCGTTTACAGCAATGCTGTCGCCTTTTGAAATATCGTTAAACGTTGTCTCTATTTCAATTTTTGAAGACGAAATATTTTTAACCATACCTATATCTTCAACTAAACCCGTAAACATTATATTTTCCTTATACGTCCAGTTATAAGCAAATCTGCGCCTATTTTTTTCACCTTCATATTTTCTACTTTCAGCGATTCCGCAATTTTGTCAACTCCGATTCCTCCGACTACAGAAACCGCATTTTTGCCGCCGATGATTTTTGGGGCGACAAAAAAGCATATATCGTCAACAGAATTTGAAAATAAAGCCGAAGCGATTATTTCGCTTCCGCCTTCTATTAAAATCCTTTTTATAGAAAAAGAGTTTAACTTGTCTATTATTATGTTAAAATCTTTTTTTGCCGCTTTTATATCAACAGGCACAAGAATAATCCCGTCTTTGTCCGCCAAATACTTTGGAATATTTTTTATGCTTGAATCGTAAATAACAATAGTCGGAACGGTTCCATCAAACAAACGATAAGACTTTGGCAATCTTAGCTTTGAGTCTATAACCACTCTAATAGAGTTTTTTAAGTTCTTAGAATGTGACGTAAGAAAAGGGTTATCCTTTAGCGCCGTATTTGAGCCGACAAGAACAGCGTCATAGCGAGATCTCATCTTATGAACTAAACTTCTGGATTCTTCACAGGTTATCCATTTTGAATCATAATCGCATGTTGCAATCTTGCCGTCAAGCGTCATAGCGGCTTTGACTGTCACTTTAGGTTTGGTTCGCAAAAACTCAAGATATTCTTTAACAAGAACTTTGGCTTCTTTCTTCAGCAATCCTTCATAAACTTCTATTCCGTTTTTTTCAAGCAAATCTTTGGCGCCAGACACATTTCTATCATGCAAAGAAAAAAATACTCTTTTTATTCCCACTTTTATAATTGCAAGCGTGCACGGAGGTCTTTTGCCATAACTGTTGCACGGTTCAAGAGTAACGTACAAGTCGGCGCCCTTTGCATTTTTGCCGGCTTCGTCCAAGGCGTTAATTTCAGCATGTTTTCCGCCAAAATATTTATGCCAACCTTTGCCAATAACTTTATCATCTTTAACAATAACGCAGCCGACTAAAGGATTAGTATAAACTTTCCCTTTGCCTTTTTTTGCAAGGTCTATAGCCATACGCATGTGTCTTTTGTTCATATAAAAAGAAAACCCTCAAAACAAAAAGAATGTTTCGGGGATTGCAAATTAAAATTATATTATCTTCTTGCATCCGGACTAAAGCCATATGGCTATCACCGTCAGCATCCGATTTTCACGGATTCAGTCCGCATTGTTTTGCGGAGTCGCAGGCTTAAGAAGCTAGGCTTCTATCACTGCCGGCAAGGAATAGGCGTCTAAAGATATTAAACACCTTCACCTTCCCCGAAGACTGTATTATCAAGTGTGTCAATTGTATTTTTTTTACGAATGCGTGTCAATGCCGGTTAAGTCTTGGACTGAAATTCAATGTAAAGAAAAAAGTAACGGAACTTCTCCGCAATCTGGAAACAAATAACAATTTACGCATTCGCTCCATATTTTATGAGGGAGCATTTCTTTTGGAATTTCAACATAGCCAAGTTTCTTAAAAAATTCCGGTTTAAAAGTAAGAGTAAAAACTTTCTGTATTCCAAGCTCTTTGGCGTTTTCTTGCAATCTTTCAACCATTTTTCTGCCTATGCCTTGCCTCTTATAATCTTCAGATACCGCTAATGCCTTTACTTCAGCCAAATCTTCCCAAGAAACGTGCAAGGCTCCGCAAGCTATTATCTTTCCTTCATTTTCAAGAACAATAAATTCCTGTATATTTTCATATATGGCATTTAAGGATCTGTGAAGCATTTCTTTATTATTGGCATAGTGCTCAACAAGAGCATGTATCCCTTTTACATCGGAAACTTTTGCCGGTCTTATATCCATATCTTTAAACTCCAACCTTTTAACTGTAAGCACTATTCTATAATTTGCCTTATTAGTAGTCAACTT
>JAISDY010000038.1 GCA_031264425.1 Endomicrobium sp.
ACGAGCAACTTGAAGCATATCGGACACTTTTAGTTTCACGTGTAGAAAAAATAGAAAACAAGTTGGAAGTCCATACTGCAAAGTTGGACTTAATAATTGAAAAATTAAAAAATAAGAAGAGGGAAAAGTAAAAAGTATTAGTCCTGTCGTTTGTAAGAATAAATTTGAACATATCGTCAATGCCGCTAAGGTTTCACAAATCTCTACAAGAAATATTTCATCTTTTAGCATATTTTTACAGAAACATTTTAATCTTCAAAAAAATGAGGCGTTGATAAATACCTTTCCCCTGTATCGGGCAAAATTATGACTATTCTTTTCCCAGAATTTTCAGTTCTCTTTGCAACTTCTGTAGCTGCGGCAAGAGCTGCGCCTGAGGAAATTCCAACAAGCAATCCTTCAAATTTTGCCGCTTCTCTTCCTTTATTAAACGCATCTTTGCTTGAAACAGCAATAACTTCATCATAAATTTTTGTATTTAGCGTCTTGGGGACAAATCCCGCACCTAAACCTTGAATTTGATGATGACCCTGAAATCCTTTGGATAAAACTGGGGAATCCTTAGGTTCTACCGCAATTATTTTTATATTGGGATTTTTAGACTTTAAATACTCTCCCGCACCGCTTATTGTTCCTCCTGTGCCCACACCCGCAACGAAAACATCAACAATCCCATCGCAATCTTCCCATATTTCAGGTCCTGTGGTTGTTTTATGCACAGAGGGATTTGCAATATTTGTAAATTGCCCCGGAATAAACGAACCAGAAAGCTCTCTCGCCAATTCTTCTGCTTTTTCTATAGCCCCTTTCATTCCTTTAGCGCCGTCGGTAAGTACAATTTCCGCCCCATAGGCTTTTAAAAGCGTGCGTCGCTCAACACTCATGGTTTCCGTCATTGTGAGGATAACTCTGTACCCTTTTGAAGCCGCCGTAAAGGCAAGTCCTATGCCTGTGTTTCCACTCGTGGGTTCTATTATCACTGAATCTTTTTTAATCAATCCTTTTGCTTCCGCTTCTTCTATCATAGCTTTTGCAACTCTGTCTTTAATACTCCCCGCAGGATTAAAATATTCTAATTTGGCAACAATTTCAGCATTGAGATTATTTTTCTTCTCGTAATTAATCAATCTTAACAAAGGAGTTTTGCCAACTAAATCTGTTATATTATTGTAAATTTTTGACACTTTTCCTCCAAAAATAACACATACATTACATATATGCTTTTATATTACATTATTTTTGTGTTATCATCAATATACAAAAATTCATAAACCGAAGTATCTCAGAAAGGTAAATAAAGATAGGGTTTAAAGCTGAAAAGAAAAAGCCTAAATGATAAAATCAGGTATTAATAAAAGCCTTAAGATAAAATTAATCTTAAATTGCATAACTCTAAAAATTATAAATTGGAACTAATATGTCTTTTTTAGTAATAGGTCTGGACAAACTTATTCCATCAAAAGATGTGCATCTGCTTAAAGCTACATAAAGCTGACCCGGAGCAAATGCTCCGTATTCCATATCTATTATAATGTTGTCAAATGTTTTCCCCTGACTTTTGTGTATAGTTACAGCCCAAGACAATTTTAATGGATATTGTTTAAAAAATCCCATGCTTTCCGTTTCTATTTGCTCCTGTTTTTCATTCCACTTATATTTAAATAGTTCCCATTTAAAAGGTTCAACATATTCCGTTCTTCCGTTTGAAAATTTAACGGATATAAGAGTTTTATCGGAGTGCGTACTGTTTTTTATACCTTCAACAATTCCTATACTGCCATTTACCCATCTGCCTTTGGCATCGTTGTTTAACATCATCACTTGGGCGCCTTTTTTAATTACCAAATCGTGTTCTGCGGGGAGCATTTTAGAATCTTCTTCTATATTTTCAGTTTCCGCTACAAATATAGCTTGGTCTGAATTTATCTTTGAAAGATATTGATGATTTATATGTGCAGCTTTATTATTTGTTGTGGTCAAGTATATGCTCATAGGTTTGCCGAAAATGTCTGAAGAAACCTTCTTGTTAAGCTCAGCGAGCTCAGCATCACTAATTGTATTGTTGCGAACCGCATTTAGTAAAGCTACAAAACTAAGATCTTGCTGTCTATATACTTTTGTAAGCTCAACTGTGTGAAGCATACATTCGTTTAAAGAATATGCGCTTAAAAAATAAGGCGATTTGTACACGGAAGAAAAAATATGCTTTTCTTCTCTTTTTACGACAGGGGGGAGCTGCTTTAAATCCCCGATAAAAACCATTTGAACACCGCCAAACTGCTCTTTATGTTTTTCCCTGTTTATTCTTAAAAATTTATCAATGCAATCCAGTAAATCACAACGTAGCATTGACGCTTCGTCAATAATAATTGTCTCAACTTTTCTATATATTGATTTGTCAGAAAGTTTTTTATTTTTGATTTTAGAAAGAGTTACGTCCGGCTTAAAATTAAAAAAAGAATGGATTGTTTCTCCGCCGCAATTGAGAGCGGCTACACCCGTAGGAGCAAGAACTATAGTCCTTTTTTTAGCGTGCGTCATATAGTAACGCAAAAATGTTGTTTTGCCGGTACCGGCATTCCCTGTTACAAAAACACAATTATGCGTTTTATCTATTAAATCAAATGCTTCTTTAAATTTATTATTTATTTCTAATTTGTTTGTCATTTTGGTGATTATATCATTTTAAGCGTTAAGTTTTAGATAAATAAATTTTTGTTGAAATCTTTATTTGGCAACATATTCCTAAACCATAAAGTTTTATATAATACTTTCCTATGATAAAAATTAAAAAAGTTTTAACTAATAATTATATTTCCAAAACTAAAATTCCCGATGCGGATTACGTTATAAACCCATATATAGGCTGCCCGCATAAATGCATATATTGTTATGCCGAGTTTATGAAAAAGTTTACTAACCACACCGAAACTTGGGGGGATTTTCTTGACGTAAAAATTTGCCCACAACTTCTAAATGTAAAAAAACTGATAGGCAAAAGGGTTGTTATCGGGACAGTTACGGACGCATACAATAAATATGAAGAAAAGTATCGCATAACAAGAAAAATTTTGGAATCTTTATTATATGTAAATTCTGAAATTTCCATTTTGACTAAATCTAATTTAGTTACAAGAGATGTAGATTTGTTTAAAAAGATGACAAAGGTAGAAATAACATTCTCCATGAACACGCTTGACGATAATTTTAGAAAAGACACGGAGCCTTTTGCGTCAAGTATTAGCGAAAGGATTGAAGCATTAAAAATATTAGTCAAAAACGGTATAAAGACAAGTATATTTTTATCGCCTATGTTCTCCCCGGAATAACGGATTTTAAAACTATAATAAAAACTTTAAAGAACTATTCTCAGAGCTTTTGGTTTGAAAATTTAAATTTGTATCCGCCTTGCAAAAACAAAATATTGAGATACATAGACATTAAATACCCTCAACTAAAAGATTTGTATCACGATATATACATAGCTAAAAACATGGGTTATTGGGAATGGCTGGAAAGAGAAATTGTAAGATACTGCCAAGAACACGACATTAAGCATTCAATATTTTTCTATCACAGTAGAATAAAAAAGAAATCTACCTCTAAAAAACATACGCAAAAATCAATGCAACTTGGCTTTTGTTGAAAACTTACTAACAAGTTATCCACAAA
>JAISDY010000036.1 GCA_031264425.1 Endomicrobium sp.
TGTCTTCCTACTCAATTGAGGATAAAAAAAGAATTGGTTCGGAGGCAAATAATGCCAAAAGCGTTATAGAGTCTGAAATAGAAAATAAAAGAGAAAATCTTAAAAAATCTTTGCTTGACGAAAAAATGCGCAGGGAAAAACTTGATTACTCCAAGAGTTTTTACTTTCCTTTTTCAAATGGAAGTTTTCACCCTGTAATACAAACGATACAAGATATAATCGCTGTTTTTAAATCTCTTGGTTTTGCCGTTGCTGAAGGACCTGAAATAGAAACCGATTGGTATAACTTTGAGGCTTTAAATATTCCAGACAGCCACCCTGCCAGAGATACGCAGGACACATTTTATATTGAAGGGATGAATGCTTTACTTAGAACGCACACTTCTCCGGGACAAATTCACGTTATGGAAAAGCATAAGCCGCCTATAAGGGTTATTGTTCCCGGTAAAGTTTACAGAAACGAGGCTTCTGACGCCACGCATTTTTCAACGTTCCATCAGGTTGAAGGCTTGGCTGTTGATGAGAACATAACGTTTGCGGATTTAAAGGCTGTGCTGTCGGACTTTGTACACAAATTTTTTGGCTCTGATATAAATATACGTTTTAGACCATCTCACTTTCAGTTTACGGAGCCTTCTGCGGAAGTTGATATGCAATGCATTTTCTGCAAAGGAAAAGGGTGCAGACTTTGCAAATCTTCAGGCTGGATAGAAATTTTGGGTTGCGGTATGGTACACCCGAACGTTTTAAAATCCGTTCATTACGACTCTGGAAAATATACTGGTTATGCTTTTGGCTTGGGTGTTGAAAGAATAACTATGTTTAAATATGGGATTGACGATATTCGTTTATTCTACGAAAATGATTTGAGATTTTTAAAACAGTTTTAAGGAAATAAACATGAAAATATCATATAACTTGCTAAAAGAATTTGTTGATTTTGAAATGAGTCCTAGAGAACTCGCTTCAATGCTTACGTCTATAGGTATAGAGTCTTCTGTAATTTCACAAGATTGCGCTTGGACTAACGTTGTAACGGCGAAGGTTTTAGACGTTCAAAAACATCCCGGAGCGGATAAGCTTTCTTTGTGCAGAGTAAGCGATGGAAGTAAGGAATATTCAATAGTGTGCGGAGCAAAGAATATTGCTTCAGGACAAACTGTTCCACTTGCAAAAATAGGAGCGGTTCTTCCGGGAAACTTTGAAATAAAGAAATCAAAGATAAGAGGCGTTAATTCTGAAGGCATGATTTGCTCGGAAAAAGAACTTGGATTAAAAGAAGAGTCTGAAGGCATTTTTGTCCTTGACGAAAAAACAAAAATAGGACTTCCCCTTGAAAAAGTTTTGGGCGATATGGATTCTATTTTGGAAATAGAAATAACAACCAATAGGGGCGATTGTTTAAGCCATTTAGGCATTGCAAGAGAAATTGGAGCTAAGCTCCGTAAAGCTGTGTCTGTCCCGCAAGTAAAAGTTCTAAAAAAACTTCCTGTGTTAAACTGTGTTGAAATAAAATCCAATTTATGCAAGAGATATATAGGAAGCGTTATTTCGGGCGTTAAAGTTGGAGTTTCGCCGAAATGGCTTTCAGACATTTTGGCAAAAAGCGGTATAAGGTCAATAAATAATATAGTTGATATAGCAAACTTTGTTATGATTGAACTTGGACAGCCTTTGCATGCTTTTGATCTATCTAAACTTTCTTCAAAGAAAATTATCGTAAGAGAATCTGTTGGCTTGGAAAAAATAAAAGCTCTTGACGGAAAAGATTATAAATTAGATCCCGGAATGCTTGTTATAGCCGATGAACAAAAACCTGTTGCCATAGCTGGAGTTATGGGTGGAGAATTTTCGGGCGTTGACGATAAAACCGAAACGATTTTTCTTGAAAGCGCCATTTTTGATGCGGCTTCAATAAGGAAAACTTCAAAAAAATTGAATCTTTCGTCAGACTCTTCTTACAGATTTGAAAGGGGACTGGGTTGGGATATAGCCGAACTTGCCGTATGGAGAGCGGCAAATCTTATAACTGAAATTGCAGGCGGCAAGCAAGAGGCTCTGGAAGACTTGCATACTGTTAAATATGAAAAGACAAAAATAGCTTTGAGGTTTGAAAGAGTAAGCAAGATCTTAGGTTATACTGTTGAGGAAGATGAAATAGGTGAAATCTTAAGATTTTTAGGCATAGATTTACAGCCGAGAGGCGAAATGATTCTTTGTACAATTCCGTCTTGGCGCAACGATATAAAAATTGAAGTTGATTTGATTGAAGAAATTGCAAGAATCAAAGGTTATGACGCTATACCGACTTCAAAAACAAATGCATATTACTCCTATACGCCAAACAATTCGTTTCTTTCGTCCATAGTTGAAGAATTTAGGACTAAACTGAAAGGTCTTGGTTTTAGCGAAGCTTTGAATTGTAGTTTTTTAGAAGTTTCGGAGCTTGATAAATTTGGATTAAAATATTACTACAAAATAGCAAATCCAATGTCTAGGGAAAACGAGGTTTTAAGATCGTCATTGCTTCCGTGTCTATTTAAAAATTTAATGCTCAACATAAGTCAAGGCTCTGAGAGCGTGTCGTTGTTTGAACATGGCAAAATCTTTGCTGAGGCTGGGGAAAGAAAGGCTTTTTCTGCCATAATGTGCGGCAGAGTTTGGCACGAGTGGTGGAAATGGACTGAGCAAAAAGTAAATCCTAAATTTGATTTTTATTTTGGCGGAGGTATAATAAAAGACATTTTGCCGTCGGAAGAGTTTATGATAGTTGAAAATTTAACTCCTCCAAGCTATTTTCACATAGGAAAGACTGCGGCTATTCTTTTTAGAGACAGAGTGATAGGGCAATTTGGCATTTTAAAACCTTCGCTTACAAGCGATATTAAAGACGAAGTTTTTTACTTTGAAATGGATTTGGAGCCTGTTGAAAATATATGTGTCAAAAAAACCGCTTTTTATAAAGCATACTCAAAATTTCCTATAGTAAAGAGGGATATTTCTGTAACTGCGGATAAGTCTTTGCAGTTTTCAGAAATAGAAAAGGTTGTAAAAGCCGTCATGAAGTCCGGCGGTATCTTGAAAGATTATTCGCTGTTTTCTGTGTACAATGACGAATCTAAATTGGGTGATGGAAAAATAAGCTACTCTTTCAGACTGTCGTATAGAAATGACGAAAAAACATTAAGCGATAAAGAAGTAAACGACGATGTTGCAATTCTCTTAAATAAACTAGATTCCGACTTGAACGTTAAGTTGAGGCAATAGTTATTTGAGTAATTTGTTACTGTTTTTTTACATGTGTTGCATTATGTAAGTGTATATTTATGATAGTAAAAAAAGACAAAGATATAATTCAAAATTATTTTGAAGATAACTCCGGCGTTAGAACCTCTAACGCCGATTTTGTCGCTATAGCGGAAAAAGAAGAAGACATACCGATTTTCCTAGAAGAGATGTCGGCTAAAAAAATACCGATAACCATTGCCGGCGCATTGACTGCAAACACGGCTTCAGGGCTTGCTTTTGGCGGTGCGGTTCTGTCTTTGGAAAAATTAAACAGAATAGGGGAAATCAAAAAAATTGACGAGAGTTATGCGTTAATTACTGTTCAAGCAGGCGCAAGAGTTAGCGATATAAAAGCAAAAACTTATAGTGAAGGGTGGCTGTATCCTCCGGATCCTACAGAAAAAAACGCTTTTATTGGAGGCAATATTGCTACAAATGCTTCAGGCGGAAGAGGTTTTAAGTTTGGAGTTACAAGAGATTATGTTAAAGTTTTAAAAGTTGCGTTTGCCGACGGCTCTATTGCGCTTATTGAACGCGGCAAGTGTTTTGCTGATAAAAATGGAGAGATGATTTTTGACACTAATAAAGGCAAAAAAAAGATAGCTCTTCCAAAATACGTTCTGCCAAATATTAAAAATGCAGCGGGATATTATAACCGGACCCAAGCAGATCTTATAGATGTTCTTATAGGTTCTGAAGGCACGCTTTGCGTTTTTATTGAGTCAGTATTAAAACTTGTCCCTCATTTTAAAGAAGTTTTTGGAGGCATAATATTTTTTGACGATAGAAATAAAGCTTATGAATTTGTCAAAAGAATAAAAGACGTGTCTAAAAGAACAAAATCTGAAAATCTAAAAAATTCTATCAATGCTATGTCTTTAGAATATTTTGATAAAAACGCATTATTTTTAATAAAGGACGACTATCCGATTATACCGGGAAATGCTGAAGCGGGTATTATGTTTGAACAAGATGTTTACGAAGATAATTCTGACATCTTAATGGATCAATGGATTAAAGAAATTGAAGACAACGGTATAAATTTGGAAAAAGTCTGGTTTGCTTCAAACCTTTCTGAGATGGAAAAGTTTAGAGTTTTTAGACATAGGATTCCGGAAAAGGTAAACGAAATTGTTAAAAAGAATAAGATTCCTAAGGTAGGTACTGATTTCGCTGTGCCGGATGGAAAACTTTCTACAATAATTGATTTTTGCGAACAAGAATTTAAAAATGCCGGAGTTTTTAATTTAACATTTGGACATATAGGTGAAAATCACTTGCATGCCAATATAGTCGCTGCCAATGAATACGAATACGAAGAATGCAGAAAAATGTATATACGTATTGCTCAAAAAGTTGTTGAACTTGGCGGAACGGTGTCTGCTGAACACGGTATAGGGAAATTAAGGCATGCTTTTCTGGCAAAAATGCTAGGAGAAGAAGGTTTTAAAGAACTGGCACAATTTAAAAAAAGCCTTGATACAAACGGAATTCTTGGCGTTGATAACATATTCCCTAAGCAGTATTTAACTTAAAGAGTGTTTTCTTTAAAGAAGTTGTATAAATCGTATAATTTTGTTTAGTTTACTTTTTACTATATTGCAATCAAATTTCCCAAACAGGAATAGATACAACATCGCGGTTTAATGCAATTCTTTCGGCTTGTAGGCAAATAATTGCTCCTAATCCGACTTTCTTGTTTAACTTACCTATTTGATTAAAATGCTTATAATCCGAAGCCTGCGAGTTTGCAGTTTTTTTAATCTCTATAGGATATAATATGCCGTCTTCTTCTATAATTATGTCAATCTCATTTTGATTTGTGTCGCGATAAAGATACATGGCAGGCTCTTTGCCATTATGAAGGTATGTTTTTAAAATTTCGCCTACGACATAAGTTTCAAATATTGCGCCGTCCATTGCACCGCTCATAAGAGATTCGGGGGTAGTCCATCGTGTAAGGTAAGAACATAACCCTGTGTCCAAAAAATACATTTTTGGAGTTTTTATTATACGACTTGTTATATTTGGCGAATAAGGATGCAAAAGATAGACAAGCCCCGAACGTTCCAGTATGCCCATCCATGTTTTGGCAGTTTTTGTATCTATACCTACGTCTCTTGCAAGTGAAGTATAATTTAAAAGTTTACCTGTTTGAGCGGCAACTACTGAAACAAAATTAAAAAATTGTATTGGTTTTTCTACATTGTAAAAATCTCTAACATCTCTTTCAATATAGGACTGTATATACGAACCATAGTATTGTTCTCTATCAATATTTTTATCAACGACAGGTTCTGGAAGTTGTCCCTCCCATATAAGTTTATAAACTTGCTGAATTGTCAAAAATTTTTTATTTTTT
>JAISDY010000071.1 GCA_031264425.1 Endomicrobium sp.
GTTTTAGGAAACAGCTGGAAAAATTAGAAGACAATAACCCAAAAATATGATTTAATATGTTCCATTACATATAAGAATTTCGGGAGCGAAAGATGTTCATTGTTTCAAAGATAAAAGAAAAACTTTTCAAAAATACGAGCGCAGAGGCAGTTAAAAGAGTAAAACGCTTATGGCTTGTTTATATGTTGCCCCAATGGAAACTTTTGGCAGTATCTTTATTTTTTATGGGCGTATATTCAGCTCTAAATGCTTGGTCTGTTAGTTTGCTCAAGCCTGTTTTTGATAAAGTTTTCATAGAAAAAAATAAAGATATTCTTTTTGTGATTGCCGCTCAGGTAATATTTGCATTCGGCGCTAAAGGCATAGCTCAGTATATACAATCTGTAACAATGATAAAAATGGGATCAAATTTCACTAAACGTTTGCAAGGCGATTTATTTGACAGGATTATAGCGCAGGACTTAGAGTTCTTCAATAAGAACAATTCGGGAAATCTTTTAGTGCATTTTATGGGAGATTTGGGCGCCATAAGAAACACAATTGTAAACAGCATAACTACGGTTGTCAGAGACGCTTGTTCAGTAGTGTTTTTGATTATTCTTATGTTTTGGAAGAGTTTTGATATGGCGGCGGCGATGTTTATTCTTTTTCCGATAGGGTTTTACCCGACGTTCTATTTTGGGAAGAAAATAAAGAAAATTTTCAGCAATCAGCAGAATTCTTTCGGTAATCTGTATGCGGTGCTTGCGCAATCTTTTCAGGGTATAAAAATAGTAAAATCTTATAATCTGGAAGAATCAGAATCAAAGAAAATTAAAGGCAGTGCCGAAGCTATTGCGGGTATTGAGGTTAAAATGGCTAAAAACAGCAATATATTGAGTCCCCTTATGGAATTTTTCGGAGGCGTAGCTGCTGCTGGCACCCTTGCGTACGGTGGGTATAGAATTATGCGCGGAACGCTTACTACTGGGGACTTTGTAGTTTTCTTAATAGCTACAGTTACGGCATATCAGCCTATGAAATCGTTGGCAAATTTGAACGCGACAATGCAGATGGGAATAATGGCAATAGATCGTATTTTTGCGATTATGGACAGAAAACCTGTTATTATAGATAAACACAAAGCTTATGATTTAAAAGTAGATAAAGGAACAATAAAAGTTAAAAAAGTTAAGTTTGAATATGTTCCAGGCGTTGAGATTCTGCACGGCGTTAATTTAGAAGTAAAATCTGGCGAGAAAGTAGCCATTGTTGGAGCGGCGGGATCAGGTAAATCTACGTTGATAAATTTATTGCTGAGATTTTACGATGTAAAAGACGGTAGTATAGAGATAGACGGTCAGGATATAAGGGACGTTGCCATAAAGTCTCTGCGCGAGAATATAGCTTTTGTTTCACAGGATGTTGTGCTTTTTGACGATACTATTAAAAATAATATTTTGATGGGAAGATTTGGGGCTACTTATGATGAGGCAATAGAAGCTGCAAAACATGCCGCTGCTCATAATTTCATTATGAAACAAGAGCATGGGTATGATACTGTTGTTGGAGAAAGAGGCGGCTCATTGTCCGGCGGACAGAAGCAGATGGTTTCCATAGCAAGAGCTATGCTTAAAAACGCCCCAATACTTCTCCTTGACGAAGCCACAAGTTCTTTAGATTCAAGATCTGAGAGAATGGTTCAGGAAGGACTTGAAAAACTTATGAAAGGAAGAACTTCAATAGTTATAGCTCATCGTTTGTCCACGATAATAAACTCTGACAGAATATATGTTTTTGAATCTGGAAATATTGTTGAAGTCGGCACTCATAAAGAGCTGTTGGCATTGAATGGGTACTACGCAAATTTGTATAAGATTCAGTTTATGCACAAGTAACGTTGGGTTAAAATGTAAGTGCGGGGAGGGGCGGATTGAAAAAGTTATTCTGTTTGTTGTTTGTCTTTTTTTCGTTTACAGTTGTCGGATTTTCTGGAGTTCCAAATGAAATAAGATAATAACGGAAGGTTGAAATCTTACAATTATCCCGTTACCGGAAATATGCCTTTTAATTTTAAAATCTATGACACGCCCGAAGGTGGAACTGCTCGCTAGGAATCAGGAAATCATATTATAAAACTTTCCAGCGGCGTCTTTACATATATAATAAGTCCTGATGAATCTATGGTGGACTGGAGAGAAAAAGATTTCTGGCTTTAAATTGTCGTTGATGGAAAAGAGCTTTTACCCAGAGAAAAAATTACAGCTCAACCTTATTCATTCCACTCATACTCTGCAAAGAATTTATCTTCCGATACTGAAATAAAAATAGAAATAGGCAAAAATTTGGCATACATAGGCATGGATGGAAATAGTCTGTATTATAAACCCTCCCAAAGAGCTGAAAAGGAATGTTTAGGAGTGCCTCCTGGAACAGTTATAGCTTTTGCTGGAAATCATGCCCCCCCCAGAGGGTATTTACGTGTGATGGTAGAGAAGTTGACGTTTTAAATTACCCGGACTTGTTTAGAGCAATAGGCACAATTTATGGCAGTAACGGTACTTCAAAATTTAAACTTCCAGATTTTCGCGGGATGTTTTTAAGAGGCGCTGGTGGCAATGCCGCTCCATTAGGACAGCGACAAGGTGACGCGATAAGAAATATTGTCGGTAACGTGTCTCCGTCTTGGGCTGGAGATGTGGCAGGTTCACCTACTGGAGTTTTCTCTGGCAGCTATAAAAATAGCTCTAGGGAAGGCACTAATAGCAATAACGGTTGGAATTTAAATTTTTACGCTTCAAGAGTTGTGCCGACAGCTAATGAAAACAGACCTGTAAATTATGCCGTAAGCTATTACATAAAATATTAATATCGGACGATAGTGATATTTATGTGAGTGCGAATTTATACATATATGGGTGAGTGCTATGCTGTACAGGGTTCCTTTTTTGATAATGACGATATATTTAAAGAAAATCAAATTAAAATGCATAAATTTGATATTGAAAGAATTAAAGAAAACTCTAAAAATAAAAGTCGCGTTTATGGCGCAAAAAGAACGTTTTTGAAAAAATATGAACATTTTTTTAAATCTGTTTTTAGAAATATTTTTAAAATAATAGCCGTTTATTTGTTAAACAATAAGAAAGATAAAAACCATGTGGCTTTTGTAATGTACGGAGGAATAGGCGATAAGCTTAGATGCAAGAGCGCTGTTATAAGTTTATTGAAGATGTTTCCCACACAACGCACAGTTGTTGACATATACGATAGAAAATCTCGTTTTATCTTTAGCGATGTCAACATAAGATTTTTTTAGATATTGAGCTTTGGACTATACTAAAGAAAAAGTACGACATTATGTATATGTTTGGCGGTAGTGAAGTTGAAATTCTTAATCTAAAAAGAGGGAAAAGTTTTAGCGAAGATATTTTAAATAACATTTCTCGTTACAAAAATACATATTTTTCACAAAATAATAAAACAAGACACCTAATTAGCGATATGAAAGCTAGATGCGGCGTTGATAATATTGAAGATTTAGCGTTAAGGTTAAATTATAAGCAAAAACCGTTAGAAAAATTTAATATTGGCAATGCAAAGTATATAACCGTTCAGTATGGTTTTGGCGGTGACGGTAAAAATGATGATATAAAATGTTGGAATACTAAAAACTGGGAAAAACTGATAAAGATTTTAAAAACAAAATTTAAAAATATTGCCGTTGTTCAGGTTGGTCTTTCAAACGATAGATTAGAAAATGTTGATATAAATGTTGCAAAAAGAACTTCTTTTGACGAACTTTGCAGTATTGTTAAAAAATCCTTATTGCATATTGATATTGACGGAGCATGTTCCCATATCGCTTGGGCTTTAAGAACTAAATCTATTATCCTGTTTGGTCCTACTGACGCTAAATATTCAATGTATCCGGAAAATATTAACATAATGTCTTCTATCTGCGGCGGTTGTTGGCACAGGTTTGGAAAATGTGTAATAGGTGAAGAAAAGCCGTCTGTCTGTATGAATTCCATAAATCCGGAATTTGTTGCTGAGAAAGCAATAGATTACATAAATAGTCTCAATATTGAATAGAGCGGGAGATATGAATGATAGTAATACCGGGTATAGATATAAGGCTTGGTTTTGAAGCAAGGAAAGCTAGAATCTGAAGTTGTACATTCAGCAGATCCTGTTTTTATAGCCAAGCTTTGGAAAGCAAAAGGAGCGCGGCATTTACACATTGTTGATTTGGACGGAGCTTTAAGCGGAACTAATATAAATAAAGAAATAATAAAAAAATATGTTCTTCTGTGAATATTCCCGTTCAGGTTGGCGGGGGCATGAGAAGTTTTGATAGAATTAAAGAAGCTTTTAAATATGGAGCAGACAGCGTTATTTTGGGAACAGTTGCCGTTTACGATCCTAAAATTGTAAAGAAAGCTATAAAAAAGTACGGTCCTAAGAAAATTATTGTCTCCGTTGACTCTAAAGATGGTAAAGTAGCCATAGGCGGTTGGAAAGATCTGACTCATCTTAATATTTTAGAATATGTAAATAATCTAAAAGAAATAGGCATCCAAAAAATTTTGTACACGGATATCTTAAGAGACGGGATGTTTACAGGACCGGATTACGAAGGGGCAAAGAAATTTTCAGGTACTGGTATGAGAATTATAGTTTCTGGAGGCATAAGGTCTATAGAAGACTTAGTTAAACTCAGAGCATACGAAAAATCCAGCGTTTATGCCGCAGTTGTCGGCAGCGCTTTATATACGGAAGAATTTAAACTTGAAGATGCGGTTAAGACAATAAAAGTTTTAGAATCCAAGTAATTTTTATAAAATATATACGCTAGGGAAAATTTAATGGCAAAAGTTAAAATATGCGAACTTGCAAATTATAATGACGCTCTAAACGCTACAAACTTCGGCGCTGATTTTGTAGGCTTTAGTTTTATTAAAGACTCTCCAAGCAAAATTTCTGAAAAACTTGCTCTCGACATAATTTCAAAACTTCCTTCTTTTGTAACCCCTGTTGCAGTTTTTTGTAATGAGGATGAGAACGTTGTTGCAAAAGCAATAAAAAAGCTTGGTATAAAAAATGTTCAATTCAACGGGAGCGAGTCCCCAGAGTTTTGCAAATCTGTTAAAGACGCTCAATGCGTTAAAATATTTAAAATTTTTAAATTAAGTTCTGTTGAAGATGTTTTTGCTATGGAGCCGTATAGATGCGTTATTGACTATTTTGTTTTAGATGTGTCATATATGTGTGAGGGACAAACGAAGTTTAATTACGACGTTGTTTTGAAAACAGAAGAGTTTAAAATACCAATATTTATATCCGGCGGTATTGTTGATAAAGATATTAAAGATTTTTTGGACAAAACGTCTCCTTACGGATTTGAAGCTGATTCGTCTGTTGAAAGGCTTCCTAAAAGAAAAGATTACGATAAAATGAGCGCATTTATAAAAGCGGCTCATGGATTGAGGATTTAATATGACAGATATTTTTAAAATTGCTAAAGCAACTCTTGAGTCTGAAGCTCAAGCGGTAAAAGATCAGTTAAAGCATTTGGATTCAAATTTTGAAAAGGCTGTTTCTCTAATTAAAGATTGCAAAGGGCATGTTGTAGTTGTAGGCTTGGGAAAATCAGGTTTGGTTGGAAGAAAAATTTCCGCCACGATGTCTTCAATAGGCATTCCTTCAGTATTTTTGCACCCTGCAGAAGGTCTCCACGGTGATTTGGGGATGATTATGAGCGATGATGTCGTTATAATGCTTTCCTATTCAGGAGAAACCGAAGAACTTAAAAGGCTCCTTCCCGCTTTGATAAGAATGAAAGTTGCTATTATAGCCATGACAGGCAAACCAAAAGCTTTAATTTGGAAAGATATTAATTGTATTATTGATTGTAGCGTTGAAAAAGAAGCGTGTCCTTATAATCTTGCTCCCACATCTTCCACTACGGCTCTTCTTGCCATGGGCGACGTGTTGGCTCTTACCGTTTCAAATCTGAAAGGTTTTAAAAAAGAGCATTTAGCTGTTTTGCATCCGTTAGGAGCGATAGGAAAAAGACTTACGATGCATGTTGGCGATTTAATGAGAAAAGGAAAGCAAAATCCTGTTGTAAAGCAAAATGTTACTGTTGAAGATGCCATTATTGCTATGACAAGCACGAGAGTCGGCGCTGTAAGCATTGTTGACGATACTGGTAAAATTGTCGGATTCTTTACCGATGGCGACTTGCGCAGGCATTTGCACTCCGATGAGAAACTATTGAAAAAGAGTATTGCTTCGGTTATGACAAAATCGCCAAAAGTTATAACGTCTAAAATTCTTGCAATTGAAGCGGCGGAAGTATTAAAGAAGTATAATATAGACAATATTCCAGTGGTGGATGAGGACAGAAGACCAATAGGTATTTTAGATCAGGGGGATTTGCTTGCTGAAGGTATTGCTTAATACGATTTATAATGTCGGAGGAAGATGATGAGTGTAACAGAAACGTCAGTTGAGAATATACTGGAAAATAAAGGATTACCCGAAGGTATTTGGACGCAGTGCAAAAAGTGCGAACAATTATTTCTTCAAAAAGATTTTGAAGAAAACTTTATGGTTTGCCCCAAATGTGACTACTATACGAGGATTGATTCCCAAAAGAGAATAGAGTTTACTGTGGATGAGGGAAGTTTTAAAGAGATAGACAACGATTTAACGCCTGTTGATTTTTTAGATTTCCCCGGATATGCGGATAAGTTAAAAAAGTCTTCTTTGAAAGACGCAATAATTACAGGAGAAGCTAAGATTAGCGATTATAACGTTATTATAGGCGTAATGGATTTCTCCTTTATGGGCGGAAGCATGGGGTCTGTGGTAGGGGAAAAAATAGTAAGAGCCGTTGAAAGAGCCATAAAGAAGAAATATCCTCTTATTATTATCTCTTCTTCGGGTGGGGCAAGAATGCAGGAAGGCATATTATCGCTTATGCAAATGGGCAAAACGAGTGCGGCGCTTGCAAAACTTGCCGATAATGGTCTTGCTTACATATCTGTTTTGACCGATCCTACAACGGGAGGCGTTGCCGCAAGTTACGCTATGCTTGGGGATGTCAATATAGCCGAACCCGGAGCTTTAATTGGCTTTGCAGGACCAAGAGTTATTGAGCAGACCATAAGGCAGCAGCTTCCGGAAGGGTTTCAGCTCTCTGAATTTTTAGAAAAGCACGGTATGGTTGATATTGTAGTTGAAAGAAAAAATATGAAAGACGTCCTTACTAAGGTTTTAAAGTTTTTTGTTAAAAAATGACTTTTTTTAAAAACTTAAAAGAATATGAGGGTATGAAGCCCGGTCTTTCAAGAATAAAAAAATTTTTAAAAGATCTGGATAATCCTCAAGATTCGTTAAAAGTTGTTCACATAGCAGGTACCAACGGGAAAGGCTCAACTGCGGTTTTTATTTCAAATATTTTAATAGCCGCAGGATACAAGACCGCGCTGTACACGTCTCCTCACTTAATTGATATTACGGAAAGAATTAGCGTAAATGGAAAAAATATTCCGACAAAAATATTTAAAGACTTATCAAAGAATTATCTTAATAAAGCCGTAAAATATAATCTGTCATATTTTGAATATTTAACTTCTTTAGCTTTTATATATTTTGCTTTACAAAAGGTTGAAGTTGCTGTGATTGAAACGGGACTTGGCGGACGGTTTGACGCGACTAATATAATAAAAAAACCGCTGGTTTGTGCGATTACATCCATAGCAAAAGAACATCAGGAAATATTGGGCAATACTATTGAGCGGATTACTTTTGAAAAAGCAGGCATAATTAAAAAAAACTGCGATATAGTTTGTGGAAAACTTCCTAAAAAAGCGGACTTAGTTATAAGAAGTAAATCAAATCCGTATTTTTATGGAAAAGATTTTAAATCGTACAATAATAGAATATTCGGCGTGTTAAGCCAAAGATTTGACTATATAAGTAAAAGCCTGAACTTAAAGAATATTGATATAAGTTTGCTTGGAAGACATCAAATTATAAACGCTTCGGTTGCCGTTTGTGTGGCGGAACTTTTATCAAGAAAATGTTTTGCTTTAAGCGAAGAAGCCATAAAGAAAGGTTTGAAAAATTCCACATGGGCAGGACGTTTTGATCTGAGAAAAGTTTCAATTGATAATAAAAATTTCAGTTTGATTATAGATGGCGCACATAATATTGAAGGTTTAAATTCTTTTTTTGATACTTTCAAACGGTTAGGTTTTGCAAACGGGAAAAAGGTCTTTATTTTTGCCGCGATGAAGGAAAAAAAATATGGACAAATGGTAAAAAAGATAGCTCCTTTTGCAGAAAAAATAATACTTCCCCATATTAAAAATAATAGATCTATAAATCCAATGGATTTAAAGGATGAATTTTCAAAGTATATTTCAGAGGATAAAATTTTTGTAGTAAATTCTGTTAAGGAAGCGTGCCGTATGTTTGCTTATGGTAAAGTTGGAATAACAATAGGTTCTTTATATTTAGCTGGCGAGGTTTTATCGGTTATACAAAAGCATAATACAAGGAGAGCGTAATGTCCAAAGATTTGTATTTAGGCATTGATATGGGCGGAACGCAAATTAAAGTGGCTGTTGTTACTTCAAAAGGCGTTATAGAGGAAGAAATTGTTATGTTTACCGACATAAATGAAAAACCTTCCAAAGTATTAAGTTCTGTTGTTTATTTGGCTTCTAAACTCAAAAATTATACAAAAGTAAAAAGTATTGGCGTGGGCATAGCTGGCGATATAGACTCAAAAAGAGGAATTGTCAGATTTTCTCCTAATTTGTCCAAATGGAAAAATGTTCAATTAAAAAAGACGTTAGAAAAGCTTACAAACAAAAAAACGTTTGTTGATAACGACGCAAACACAGCGTCAGTTGGAGCTTTTTGGCTGGATATGAAAGGAAAGTCCCAAAACTTGATATGTATTACTCTTGGAACAGGGGTTGGAGGGGGACT
>JAISDY010000076.1 GCA_031264425.1 Endomicrobium sp.
ATATATCCCATATTTAGACCTCTGAAATTTTTATCTATATTGCAAAGGACATCTACTCCCTTTCCCAATATACGATTCTTTCTTTCCAAAGTCTAATATCTATTTGAACTTTTGCAGTGATGTGCTTTCTATGAAAACATTAAAATTGAAGGAAATATGCACAGATATTTTCGCAGGAGCAGCTATTTTTGATAATGATAGTCTCTCACGGGATTATAAAAACGGCGGGTATAGAGTTATAAGATTAGCTGATATTCAAAACAATGAAATTTCTTTTAAGGATTGTTTATTTTATAATACTCAAGACTATAAGAAAAACAGATATTTATTGCAGAACAACGATATTTTAATATCTTCTCGCGGAACTATTTTTAAAGTTGCAATTTTCTATAAAGAAGACACATATAAAACAATACCATCGGGCTTCTTAACTTGTATCAGATTAAACCCAGAGTTGAATATATCAGTTAATTATGTAGCCGCTTATTTAAGACATAAAGAAAATAGTATAATAGTGGGCGAAAAAAATATTAAAAAACAAATTGATAAGAAACCCAAAATTCAGTTAAAACTTTCTGATATTTACAGTATAGAAATTCCCATTATTTCAAACAAAGTTCAAAAAGAAATAGATAAATTGTCTTCTAAAGCAATAAATTATTTAAAAAAGAATATTGAGAAGACAAGAGAGATAGGAGAGATAATATCTGCTATTTAAGGATAAAATGAATAATAAGGTTCGCTTGAGAAATGATAAATGCGGTTTATTTTAATTTCTTGTTAAAGGGTTCTATAAATCTCCACTTAAAGTTTATATATTAAATTTATCATGGAATAAATTTAATCAATGAATATCCAAGCAAAAATCCTAGCAAAGAAATTACAAGAGAAGATATAAGATACAAAAATCCTTCAAAGAAGTGATTATTTCTTAACAAATTAAAAAACTCTAAAGAGAAAGAAGAAAACGTAGTAAAACTGCCTAAAAAGCCAATCGCTAAAAAATGGCGGATCTTATAATTCTGCGTAAAATTTTGAAATACTCCGTCGTATACACCCATAAGAAAACAACCAAAGAAATTTATGATTATTATTGTTAATGGAATTCCAAATTTCGCAATAGGAAGCCATTCTGAAATTAAGAATCTTGCCACCGCACCAATCGCTCCACCGAAAAAGACTACAATTATTGAAGATAACATAAAATCTCTTATTTTTAAAAATGTAGTTATCATATAGCATAAAGTTTATAACAAAAACAACAAAAATTTAGTTTTATGCCAAACGTCTTCATTCTCCGCAATGAGTAAATGAAATATAAATTATTGTTTATAATAAATCTGAAGGCATTATTTCTACGCCGACAAAGGTTCCCGAAGATTGTTTAAAACTTTCTAAAAATTTTACAAGATATAATATTTTTTTTCTTTCGCCTTTGATGATGATGTGTCGTCTGTAGGTATTATTCAGTTTGGCAATATAAGCTGGAACAGGACCCAAAAGCTTTAGCCCCACCTCATAACTGTCGTTTAAGCCTTTTAGAAAAGTAAAAAGATTTTCAGAATCTTCGTCAACTTTCCGTTCGTTTTTATTTCTTAAGACTATTTTTGCAACATCACAATACGGAGGATAAAACATTTTTTTTCTTTGTTCTATCTCTATATTGTAAAAATTTACAAAGTCATGGTTTTTAGCGTGTTCTATTGCGTAATGCGTGGGATTATTAGTCTGAACTATAACACTGCCTTTAATGTTCCCCCTACCACTGCGTCCCGCAACTTGGGTTATAAGCTGAAAAGTTCTTTCCACGGATTTAAAACCGGGAAGATATAAAGATGTGTCGGCATCTATAACGCATACTAAACTTACTCTCGGGAAATCAAAACCTTTTGCTATCATTTGAGTGCCAAGCAATATGTCGTATTCTTCATTTTTCACACCGTTATAAGCGTTTGCGTAGATTTCTTTGGTGGAAGCCGTGTCGCTATCTAATCTAAATATTTTTGCATTCTTAAAAAGTCTTTTTAACTCATCTTCAACTTTTTGTGTTCCTGTTCCAAAAACAGTAACTTCTCTACATTTGCAAACAGAACACGTTAGAGGCAAATGTTTTGCTTCCCCGCAGTAGTGACACTTCACTAAATCCGGATTTCTGTGAAAAACCATAGATATAGAGCATTTAGGGCATTGGTAAACAGCGCCGCATTTTTTGCACATAATCGCCGGAGAATACCCTCTGCGGTTCAAAAAAACTATTATCTGCTCTTTACGAGCTAAAGCTTTTGATATTGAGTCAACAGTTTCAGGAAGTAGTAAACTTGTTTTAAAAAGTCTTTCTTTAAGCGAAATAATTTTTACTTCTGGCAATTCTTTTTTATCAACACGCTCGCTTAGTTCTATTAAACCGATTTTCTTTTCTTGCGCATCTCTATAGGTTTCAAGGCTCGGCGTAGCCGATCCAAAAATAACAACGGCATTATGGTATTTTCCCCTCCACTTTGCAATTTCTCTTGCATCATAAAAAGGTTTTTGCTCTTGTTTGTATGTATGTTCGTGCTCTTCGTCAATAACGATAACGCCCAACTTTTTGAACGGAGCAAAAATTGCAGATCTTGCTCCAAGCATTATTTTTATTTCGCCTGATTTTGCCTTATGAAATAATTTATATTTTTCAACATTTGTAATACCGCTATGCCAAACGCCTATTTTAGAACCAAACCTTTTCGTCATTATATCCACAAACTGAGGCGTAAGTGAAATTTCAGGAATAAGCATTATTGCATTTTTATCCTGATTTAGAGCATACTCCATGGTGTTTATATATACTTCGGTTTTACCAGAGGCTGTAACTCCATGTACAAGAAAAACGCTATAAGAATTTTTCTCCAAACCTGCATTTATTGCTGAAACAGCGTTTCTTTGGTGTGCATTTAAGATATGTCTTTCATATGAAAGTTCAGAAACATCTTTTGTCTTTTTAGAAATTTTTTTAGGGACCTGCATGGAAATAGGTATTATGGAAGAGTAAGCTTCGCCTAAAGAACATATATAATTTTTTGATATGTAGTCCGCAAGTTCTATTGTTTCGTTGTCAATTAAAACTTCATCGTCTGTAACTTGTATAATCTGCTTTAATTTTAAAGACGAATCTTCCTCAATATGCAAACACGCAACAGCATAACCTGTTAAAATTCTTTTCCCAAACGGAATTTTAACTCTTTTACCAACGACACTTTCAGGATTTGTGCCTTCCGCCGTCAGGTAATAGAAAGTTTTGTTTAAAGGTACTGGGACAGCCACGTCTAAAACTATCATATCTCGCCTGTATCCAAATAATGCATTACTCTTTTCATATCGTCCCAAACAAATTTTTTCAAACTTGGGTTTCTGAGTAAAGCCGCAGGGTGGTATGTAGCCATAAGCTTTATGCCTTTATATTCTTTTACAACGCCTCTAATTTTACTTATAGACTCTTCGCTATACAAAAGACATTTTGCCGAAGATGCGCCTAAAGTTATGATAATTTTAGGTTTGATAATTTTTATTTGCTCATCTAAATAATGTTTGCAGGTTTCCATTTCAAGCGGAGTAGGAGGTCTGTCGTTAGATCTCTTCTCAGGATTTATAGGATCTATCATAGGGTGGCATTTAACAATATTTGTTATGTAAACATTTTCTCTTGTATAACCCATAGCTTCAATAATTTTTGTCAAAAGCTGTCCCGCTTTACCAACAAAAGGCTCGCCTTTGTGATCTTCGTCAAAACCCGGACCTTCGCCCACAAACATTAAGTCTGCTGTTGGTGAACCTACGCCGATAACAGCATTTAATCTACTGTTTCCTAAAGAGCATTCCTTACAAGAATCTATTGTCCTCTTTAATGTTTCAAGCATTTCTTTAGGACTCAAGACACTTTCAGGTTGTTTTTTTTTGGAAAATGTTTTTACAGACTCTTCTTTTGAACTTCTCTTATCAATAGGCATTTTAGGAATTTCAATTTCTCCCCAATTTAAATATTCTTCAAGCGTTCTTTTTGAAAGGCTTAATATTTTCAAATATTCTGACTGTTTCATCTATAATTTTTCCCGCTATAAATTTCTTGCTTCTATTTTCTATTTTTATAATACTATCAGAGCTCATCAAATAAACAGTAGTCTTATCATAGCCGAAAGAATCTCTCCCATTGGCAACAATTAAGTCTAAGTTTTTGCTTCTCAATTTAAGTTTGGCGGTCGCAAGAAGGTTTTGGGTTTCAAGAGCAAAACCGACAACAACTTGAGCAGATTTATTTCTACCGCAATATTTTACAATATCAGGATTCTTTTTAAGTTCTAGTAAAATTGAATTACCAGACTTTTTTATTTTATTTTTTTGAAATTTAGCAGGTCTATAGTCGGCAACCGCAGCCACGCTTATGATAATGTCGGCTTTCTGTAAATTTAATTTAGACGCTTTAAACATCTCAAGAGTAGTCGTGACTTTTACAAGTTTTACTCTTTTGGGATATTTTTTAACTTCGCCCGAAATAAAAATAACTTTATATCCATTTTTTACGGCATAGTCAGCTAAAGCTAACCCCATTTTACCAGACGATTCGTTGCTTATATATCTGATAGGATCTATATATTCTTTGGTTGGACCCGATAGAATTAAAAGCGTAAGTTTTTTAGACATTATTAGAACAGACCTTCAACTGCAGAAAGTATTGCCTCTACAGAAGCAAGCCTACCGTCGCCACAATCGCCACACGCAAGCTCGCCTTTTTCAGGCATAACAAACTTATAACCGTAACTCTTCAAAGTTTCAATATTGTTTTGCACGGCTTTGTGGTTTAACATACTGGAATTCATAGCGGGACATATCAAAATTTTTGCTTTAGAAGCGAGGACCGTACACGTAAGCAAATCGTCAGCTCTTCCGCAAGCAAATCTTGCAATAATATCAGCGGTAGCCGGAGCAACAACTATAACTTCGGCTTTTTTTGCCAAAGATATATGATTTATTTCCCAACTATCAGGAATATCAAACATTCCGAAGTAAACTCTATTTTTTGAAAGTGTCTGCAGAGTAAGCGAAGTTATAAACTTTGCCCCTCCATTTGTGAGGATACATTCTACGTTTGCGCCAAGTTTAACAAGTCCTCTTATAATATCGCAGCTTTTATACGCCGCAATACCTCCACAAACGCCTAAAACAATATTCTTATTTTTCAAGGACATTTTTTACCTTAAAAATCTTTAGCACCCTTCTTGCCTATCTAAAGCTGCTTTGACCTTTTTCATTTTTTTGCGAAGCTCTTCCATTTTTTCAGGAGTAGCCACATCTGTAACAATATCGCTTAGAGCTTTGTTTATAATGTCCGCTTGATCCAATTTTCTAAATTCTTCGTTTTGTATATTTAAATGAATCCATTCTATGGCATGTTTTACTATATCATACCTACCCAGTTTAGATGAAGATACTGCCGATCCTAATTGACTTTCCGTTAATACCATTATTCCTCCAAGAGTACAACTTTTAAGCGAAATATATTCTACCTTTTTCTATTTTATATTCCAACGATTTTATTATTGTTTTTACTGCTTTCACAGCTTCGTCTAATTTTTTATTTATAACCAAATACTCATACTTGGGAAGATATTTAAGCTCTTTTTTAGCGTTAAGCATACGCATAGATATTGTGTCTTTACAGTCTTTATTTCTTACCATTAATCTTTTTTCAAGAGTCTTAAAATCAGGCGTCATTATAAAAATCATACAAGAATTGTTTGGATACTGTTTTTTAATGCTTGTTCCACCCTGAACGTCTATCTCTAAAATTATATTTTTGCCAACGCCCAAAGTTTTATTAAGGAATTCTTTTGAAGTGCCATAATAATTGCCGTGTACTTTAGCCCACTCGGCAAACTTCTTTTCTTTAATCATTTGCTTAAATTTATCTTCACTTATGAAATAATAATTTTTGCCATTTTCTTCGCCTTTTCTTGGGTATCTTGTGGTATAAGATATTGAATAACTTATATTTTTTTTACCTTCAGCCAAAACAGCTTCGCATATGCTGCTTTTGCCGGCTCCGGAAGGGGCAGAAATAATTATTATATTGCCTGCTTTTTTGATAGGATTGCTTATTTTTTTACTCACAAAAGTTCCAAAATAAGT
>JAISDY010000091.1 GCA_031264425.1 Endomicrobium sp.
TCCAGAACGAGAAATTAGAAATGCTTGAAAAGACGGTGTTTTTTAGGGCGGAGTCAAATGCAAAATTACTTCCTCAAAGTATGGCTGAAGTTATTTTATCCGGTAGGTCTAATGTAGGCAAAAGCAGCGTCATAAACGCTTTGTGCTCTCAGAAAAATTTGGCGAGAACCTCAAAAACGCCGGGCAGAACAAGAAGCATAAACGTTTACAGCGTCGCTATGAAAAAGTGGATGATAGATTTGCCCGGTTATGGTTTTGCAAGGGTAAGTTTTGAAGAAAAAGAACTTTGGAATAAAATGATAGAAGAATATATAGTTCAAAGGAAAAGCAAAAAAACTGTTTATATAATAATAGATGCTTTTGTAGGTCCTACAGAGTTGGATTTTGATATGGTTTGTTGGCTTAAAGAGTATGACATTCCGTTTAAAATTATTGCAAATAAGTTTGATAAACTACCGGATATTATAACTGAAGACGAAGTTAAAGCTAAAGCGGCGCAATATTTTGGAATAGATAAATCTTTAGCGTTTACGGTAAGCGCAAAGAAAAAGGCAGGTTTTAGTAAATTGAGAGGCGATATTGTCAGATTTTTGGGTTATTAAAAAGAGAATGAAAAAATTTTTTAAGTCGTTAGAAAGTGTTGGCGCAGTTCATAAAAGGAGGATTCATAAAAAAAGTATTGCTGGCATTATGTACAGTGTTTGCATTTGCTGCCGTATCGTTTGCAGGAACTCCTATCAAGTTGTCCCTCTGGGACAAAATCGCTTTCCCAAACAATGATTCGGTCTGTGGGTTAGAAATAGGTATAGGAACCTATACACCTAATCTTAGGGGAGTAGGTTGGAATATTGTTTATTCTCAAACCGATGACTCAATAGGTTGGCAAACAGGAATAGTTACAATATCAAAGCAATTTGGGGGTCTTCAAACTCCTTGATACGGCTAATTTTATCAATGGAGCTACTAAGTATCCATATACATAAAGAGATATAGCCAAAACAAATAGAAATACCTGTATTGCGTTTTACTATTTTTAGAGTTTCCTGATGATCTTGTAATAAGCGCCGTACGCAACAGTATTTCTGCAATTACCGTTGCAAAACTTATGCATACAATCATTATAAGCATTAGGCGAATGTCCCTGTTGCCAATATGTGCCATTTCGTGCGCGATAACGCCTTCAAGCTCAGTTTTTTCCAGATTATTAATAATACCTTTGGTTAGAACAACGTAAGAGTGCTGAAGGTCTCTTCCTGTGGCAAAAGCGTTAAGTCCTTCGTCATTTATTGAATAGACTTTAGGCATGGGAAGCCCTGCTGCTATGGCAATATTTTCAACAATCATCACAACTTCAGGAGCATTTTGTTTTGTAAGTTCAACGGCTCCGGCTGTTGATAAAATAAAAGATTGACCTGCATAATAACTTACCAGAATCCACAAAATTGCAAGGATAGAAATTATTGGAATAATATATAATGGCTATCTCATTGGCAACTGCAAAAGTTGAAAGATTATATGCAGCCAAACTTCTGTCTGAAACTTTTATGAAGCTTACAAACAACAGGCATAAATAAACCAACCCCGCAAGTGTTAACGGAAACAGAACCATAAGCAGTATTGTCTTTTTTGTATTTGATTCTATAAAATCGTAAGTGTTTATCTTTGGCATAGTAAATTAAAAAGAAACTGTAACGGGTTTTCTTGCTTCTTGCTCGCTCTCGTCAAGTTTAAAGAATTCTTGTTTTGTAAACTCAAAAGCTCTGCCTATTGCGTTACTTGGAAACATATCAAGTTTTGTGTTTAAAGATAAAACGTTTGAATTATAAAACCTGCGGCTTGCTTGTATTTTGTTTTCGGTATCAGTAAGCTCTCTCTGCAGTTCCAAAAAACTTTGATTTGCTTTTAGGTTTGGGTAATTCTCCGATAATGCAAAAAGAGATTTCAATGTTCCAGACAAAGCATTTTCCGCTTGAGCTTTGCTTGATATGTCTCCGGTTGCCGAAATAGCCGCATTTCTTGCTTTTATGACTGCGTCTAAAGTGTTTTTTTCATGTGCGGCGTATCCTTTTTACTGTTTCAACAAGATTTGGAATTAAGTCGTATCTGCGTTTCATCTGTACTTCTATATCGCTCCATGCTTCTTTTACCCTGTTTTTAAGTGTTACCAACTTGTTATAAGTTGCAAGGATATAAGTTCCCGCAAGAATAATCAAAACAATAACAACCAAAAGCGCTGTGTGCATTTTTTATCTCCTGTTATTTTTGATTTATATACATATCTGAAGCCGATATAGTTCTCTTATAGTATTCTAACATAAAATTGTGCTCATCAGTTGGCTCCGTTAAAGAAAGTATTTTAGATTTTGCGTCAAAATTAAAATATAAGATTTTTCCGTTTTCTATGTTAAATAAGACGACTTTATCTCTTGATAATATGAAACCGTTGCCGTTAAACGCTATGTGATTTTTGTCTTGGTCCAACATGCTTACTCCTGCGGCTATATACTCTGTTTGTGAAAGCGACAAATCGTAGAGAGTCGGCGCTATATCAATATGGCATGCTGTGATATTTGCGTCAATTTTTTTCTTCAATTTCTCGGGCACATATAAATACATCGGAACCGCGTATCTTTTAAACAGTTCTTCAGGAACAAGAGCTTTAACTTCTCTAAGATTATGGTCGCCTGTTATAACAATTATAGTGTTATCCCTAAGTTCAGAATTTTTTACAATATCCAAAAATTTAGAGGCTTCCCTGTTGGCAAACTGATAAGTTTCAAAAATTTTTTTAAGATGCGGTTCCCCCGGCATCATACGCTCAAGCTCTTTAGGAATTTCAAGTTTTAAAGGTTTATAATACGGAGGCGTTTTATAAGGAGGATGGGTTGCTGTGGACATTGCATAAATAAACTGAGGTTTATTATTATTTTTCAGCTCTCTTAAAACAATTTCAAAAAACTGAGCGTCATTAATACCCCACTCGTGACGGTGTTCGTTTTTTATAGAGCCTTCTCCATATGTTTCGTCAAATCCCTGCGCTTTTAAAAAGTCTTCAAGCCTGCGCCAAGCAAGACTCCCTCCGTAAACAGCTTTTGTAACGTAGCCAGACTTTTTATAAGGCAAAATTAGAGAGCTTGAAAAATATTTATACGCTTTAGGGCTTTGTGTTACCTGAATAGAAAAAGGTCTTTGAGGCATGTTAAGAATTGTTGATTCCAAGCAATGTATTGTTATTACTCCTGCTGGTAAAAAATTATATAAAACCAGATCTTCGTCAAAATGCTTTTTCAGCTCGCCAAGGATATTAAATTTTTCGCTATTATACAAAACGGGGAGCTCCCCAAAACTTTCCAAAACTATAAAGACCACGTTTGGCTTTATCTCTTCGGCTTCAGTATTTTTAATTGATATTTTGCTAAATATTGATAAATCAATATCTTCCTCATCTAAACCGAGTTTTTTTGCAATATTTATTTTATCTCCGCTTCTTTGTTCGGTTTTCGCTTGAATTGCGTCTGTAATGGAGTGCGCTGCTGTTAGCGCTATATTGTTTATGAATGAGTTTGTAGATATTTGCGCATGGAACTTTCCTAAAGGAAACATTGAAACCGTGCCTCTTGCAAATAAAAATGTTATAAGCGGTATTAAAAGAACAATGAGTATTTTAACAAAAACATTCCAATAAGAAGAGTTTATAAAACGACGTATATTAAGAAGTTCTTTTGTACTTATGGAAACAATTTTATATATTATAAACACGACTAAAATCAACGCGGGCAAAACTATATAGAAACGCCAATCAGAGATAATCGTTTTTATCAAAGCAAAAGTGTCATCGTCAAAAAAATCAAATAATAATATATTTACGTGTTCCCCGAAACAAATATAAAAACCAAAATCAACGGCGGTAGCTAGAGCTATTGCTATGAAAGTAAGACAATACCAAAGTTTTATAATGGCTATTGCTTTTTTGAACAGCCTTAGGTTTCTTATCAACAAAAGAGTCGTAAAAATGAGAATCACAAAAGAATTTATATATGCTAGGATTGATAAATCAAAACGCAAACCTAGAATAAATGCCTTAAATATGTCTCTAAAATGTCCAAACAGCGGAATATTTTTGAAGTAAAAAAAGAAAAATATCCTATAGAGAGTCATTGCTGCAAGCGCCGCCACATTTAGCGGAATTATTTTAACCACGCAATCAATATAATTTTCAAAATTAAACTTTTTGGACATATATTAAAACCCTCTCGTTAATTTTAATAATATTATATTATATTTTACCAAAAATTATATTTCATATAAATTTCATAAATACATTAATAGCTATATTTAAATGCTAATTGCAAATTCAAAATTTAAAATAATAGATTTTTACAGTTTCTAAGGCTAAGCGAATTTTCCCAATTGAATTCCTCCCAAAAGAAGTTGAAATGAAAAGGATAGTTTTGTATCATTATTTCATGAAAATGCTCACTAAAAGTAAAACGTGGTTTAAGAAGCGTATTACCATACTTTTTATTCCCCACGGCAAAAAAAGCCCTTTTAAGGTTAGCATTTCTCTAACGGTTATGTGCTTTTTTATTGTGTCGTGGACAGGGATAACCGTCTGGTCAGGTTATATTGCGGGCAGACACATTGATTATACCGCAATAAAAGCCGACAACAAGATAATGACGGTTATGCTTGCATATCAGCTTGAGAAAATAAAAGGTATTTTGGAACAAGCCCAGCAGAACGACGAAAAAATCCGCAGCGTGCTGTCATTAGGGACGAAAAGATCCATAATAGAAGAAGGTCTCGGACAGAATTTAGGCGAAGGAGGACCTGCCCCCGTTCCCTCTAACGCTTTAATTTCAATTCTCTCAGGAAAGCCTAATTCTCTAAACTACTCGGATCTTTCCCGGCAAATAGATATTCTTTCAGAGAAGTATAAATTTATGGAGCAAAATTATGACGAGATAATAGCGCACATAGATAAACAAAAATCATTATTTATGGCTACGCCGTGCGGTTGTCCTTGCGATGGGCGAATAACTTCGGTTTATGGTTTTAGAATGCACCCTATATATTTAGTAAGAGATTTTCATTCTGGTCTTGATATAGCAAGCAAAGTGAACACGCCTATAGTTTGTACGGCAAATGGTAAGGTAGTCTATTCAGGCTGGCAGTCAGGTTATGGCAATACAATTGTGATAGACCATGGACATAACTATAGAACGGTTTATGGACATCTCTCAAAGAGACTGGTAAAATCTGGTTTTTATGTTTCAAGAGGGCAGGTAATTGCCAAAATGGGAAACACAGGCTCATCCACAGGTTCTCACTTGCATTATGAAGTTCACTTTAAAGGTAGAGCTATAAATCCGAAGCCGTTTTTAACTGATTATTTTTTTGCTAAATCTGAGAGGAATGACAATGCTTAAGAAAAAAGCAAAAAATTTACTTGACGAAGTGGAAACTCTCATCGGACGAAATGCAGTTTTTGAAGGGACAATAAAAACGGATAAAGTTATACGCATAGACGGCAAAATTTCTGGAAATATTTATGCCGGAGGCGTAATAATAGGCGAAACTGCTGAAATAACTGGAGACATAGAAAGCAATATTATATTGGCTGGCGGAGTCGTAAAGGGAAACGTCAACGCTGCGGAAAATATAGAGCTTCTTCCTTCTGCAAAGATATTCGGAGATATAAAAACAAATGCGCTTTCCATAGCGGAAGGAGCGCAATTCTACGGAAAATCCTCAATGACAATAAAAGAAAAAATCAACGGAGCGGAAACGAAATGATGAATTTTTTTAGAAAGCACATGCGTGCGATTTTTATTGTAACTATAATAACTTTTTTAGGCGGAATATTTCTTGGAGCGGGATCATACTTATTTAACAAATCTTCGGATTTTGCCGCTAAAATAAACGGAACTAAAATCCCAATGAATTTATTTTATTCAATTTATAAAAGTTCAGTAAAAAGCTATCAACAGGCTACAAACAAATCTTTGGATGAAAAAGAATTAAATGAGATTAAGGCAAGAGTTATTCAGACATTAGTGCAAACTGAGCTGCTTTGTCAGGAAGCTAAAAAATATGGGATTATAGTTACAGACGAAGAATTGAAGTCCGATTTGCAAAACTCTTTGGAATTTAAAGACGGAGACTCTTTTAGCGTACTTAAGTACACAGCGTTTCTAAATGCCGTACAGATGAAGCCTAAAGATTATGAAAATCTTAGAAAAAAGCAGTTGATGGCAAACAAAGTAAAAATGATAATGGCGTCTTCCGTAAAAGTGTGGAATTACGAAGTTGAGTCTGCAAGCAGGCAAGATCCTCCCGTACATAAAAACGATTTGTTTTTTACAAAAGTAAATGTAATTTTAACAGAATGGTATGTCGGGGCAATAAGAAATTCAAACGTAATAAGCAACGATATAATCTTTAAAATGGCTTAGTAAACCACCAGCTTTGCAAGACTCCGTAGATTTTGATCTAAGGGGTCTTGTTTTTTACTTGTTTAAAATCCTTATACTACTTTTTCTTATAATTTCCTAAAGAAAGAAATAATGAAAAATTAATATAAAATTTATATAATTTTGACTATAAAACGTAAGAGGGAATCAAAAATGAGCGATCAAGAAAACAGTATAAACCTTCCTTTAGTGCATAAAGGCAAGGTGAGAAATGTTTATGACTTAGGTCAGAGCTATTTCATAGTGGCTTCTGACAGAGTTTCGGCGTTTGACCATGTGCTCCCCACTCTTATCCCAAATAAGGGCAAGGTTTTGCACAAACTTTCAATGTTTTGGTTTGATTTTGTTTACGGGATAGTTCCGAATCATATTATCACCGGAGATTTTAATACATTTCCTACGGGACTTAAGAAATATGAATATCTCCGCGACAGGTCAATGATAGTGAAAAAAGCAAACAGGCTGGACGTTGAGTGTATAGTTAGAGGGTACTTAGCGGGTTCGGGTTGGAAAGAGTACCAAAAATCTCAAACAGTTTGCGCAATAAAATTACTTCCGGGATTAAAAGAATCTTCTAAGCTGCCCGAGCCTATTTTTACACCGTCAAGCAAAGATGAAGGCGGTAAGCACGATGAAAATATTTCTTTTGAAGAGACCGTAAAAAGAGTCGGAAAAGACCCCGCGGAAAGTTTAAAGAGAATTTCAATAGAGCTTTATAAAAAAATCAGCGATTATGCTTTGACAAAAAGCATAATAGTTGCAGACACGAAGTTGGAATTTGGTTTTTACGACGATAATCTGATACTGATAGATGAAATTTTTACGCCAGATTCTTCAAGATTTTGGGAAATGAGCAAATACGAAGAAGGCAAGCCTCAAGACAGTCTTGATAAACAATACATCAGAGATTATCTTGAGAGTATAAATTGGGATAAGTCTTCTCCCGCTCCTATTCTTCCAAAAGAGGTTGTTGAAAAGACTATGGAAAAATACGTCAGTGCGTACGAAAAATTGACTGGAGAAATTTTTAATGTTTAAGATAGGTATTTTTACAAAGAAAGGTTTTAAAGATTCTCGCGGAGCGCATGTGTTGTCCGACATCTTGGGGATTGGTATTAAAGGCATAACAAAAGTTGACTATTCTCCGCTCTATATTATAGATGGAGATATAAATAGGGCTGAAGCTAAAACTATAGCTTCAGAACTGCTCGGCGATAAAATAACCGAAGGTTTTGAAGTCGTTTCTGGCACACAAGAAAAAAAATCCAAAAATCCGGTTATAGAAGTTTTTTATAAAAAAGGCGTTACGGATACTGTCTCTGAAAGCGTTGCAAAAGCCATAAAAGATTTGGGAATTACTAAAGACGTCAAAGTTAAAACCGGGCATAAATATTATTTATACGGAAACGCCTCTCAAGGTATTTTAAACAAAATAGCTGTAAAATTATTAGCCAACACATTAGTCCAAGAGTATAAAATAAAATGAAAAATAAAACCACTTGCGGAACTATAGAAATTTTGAATTTGTCGGACAAAGAGTTGATAGATCTTAGCGCCAAAAGCGTTCTCTCTTTGTCGCTTGACGAGATGAAAGCCGTACAATCTTATTTTAGAAAGTTAAAGAGAAACCCCACCGATGTGGAAATAGAGACAATAGCGCAGACATGGAGTGAACATTGTAAACATAAAACTCTTACCGGGATAATAGAATACACAGAAGAAAAATATTCCAAAAAAACAAAAAGGACTTACAATAACCTTTTAAAAGAAACTGTTTTTAAAGCCACTATGGAATTAAACAAAAAGTGGTGTCTATCGGTATTTAAAGACAATGCCGGCATAATAGAATTTGACGCCAAAAACGGAGTGGCTTTTAAAGTTGAGACCCATAATCATCCGTCGGCTCTTGAGCCATATGGAGGTTCTGCCACGGGTATAGGCGGCGTTATAAGAGACATATTAGGCGTTGGGCTTGGCGCTAAACCTTTGGCAAATACCGACGTGTTTTGTTTTGGTAATCCTGACACAAAA
>JAISDY010000102.1 GCA_031264425.1 Endomicrobium sp.
TAACAGCGCCTCCGTTTGTGCCGGCAGAATTTCCTATAAAGTAAATATTACTAAGAGTAATAACCCCGCTATCTTGGAACACTGCTCCGCCGCTATATTGAGCGCTATTATTTTGAATAATAGCGCCTATAATACTTGCAGTGGACCCGTTTACTATTCTCAAAACAGCTCCATTACCTGATCCATCACCATAATCACTAGCCGAAGCCTGCGCATCTTGAACAGTCAAATCTGTTAAATCAAATACAGCAGTTGTATCTCCTCAAACTTTAAACAAAGAGCCTGACACACTAGAACTGTTTTTTCCCGAAAGGATAGACGTATATTTGTCATGTCCAAATACCGAGAATGTACCACTTGCCATTTGATGCAAAGTCGCACTATTGAGATACGTTGTGTTGGTAGGTATCTGAAATGATCTTGCTCCTGAAACAGACATAGTATTTATATTTACCATGTCTAATGTAAGTTCATCAGAAATAGTAAGGCTACTAAAGTAAATGCCAAAGCGATCAAGCGTAGTAGTTATTATATATGCAAAATTTGTATTGGCGGAATATTTGTTCAATTGTTTGATCTTGAAATATAAGAGCTCCGTCATTTTGCCATGTCAAAACAGTTACGGTAGAACCAAGAATAGGATCACTCATAAAATAGATTTTGTCAATTCCTATTTCAACTCCCGGCGTAGTCGGGCTAGTGACATACAAAGTATCAGAGATAAAATTTCCACTTGCGTTCATATCTATTTTAAACCTCAAAGACGCATTGGCAATGCCTAAGCTGTCAAAAGTATATGTGGATACAGTCGTGGAAGAAGTAACTAAATCTATTACTGAATTAGTAAAAATATATATGGTGTTTCCTGAGTAATCTTTTTCTTTCAATCTTACAATGCTGTTATTAAAATTTATTGTGTTCATACCGCCATTATCTATTTTGGAGAGACTATAGTTTGCCGGAACAAAACTATCTCCAGCTCCAGGTATCCCGCTCCAAAAATTAGCATTAGAATTACTACCTTTAAAACTTAATCCGACTCCATTTGTCTCCCCTGTAAAGATATTTGTAAGCATTAAATTTCTTGTCCAATGGTTTAATGTGGCGCTGTCGTACAGATTTACATTATAAGTAATGTAGCTTTCTGTGGAACATACTTTTAGAATGCCGCCATATATATTGTTGACACCGCCGAACATTATTCCTTCGCACTGCGTTTCTCCGTTTGCCTGATTAAACTGTCCTTTAAACTGGGAGCTGTCGCTTGTATTTTCAAGATATATCATTCCGTTGTTACTTTTAACTATTGTCCCGTTTCCAGCTATTCCTCCGCCAAAATAAATTTTTCCAAAACTGCCGTCAACGTATAAATATGATCCTGCGGCGGCAAATACATCGCTCCCTTGAGAAGCGCCGTTTCCTAAAAAAGTTATATCTCCAGTTGCGTCTGAAGTTAAATAAACGTTACCCCTAGCATTGTAAACTGCACCGCCTAAAGATGCTCTATTGTTTTGAAAAACAGAGCCGCTTTGTATATACAAATCCAAATCCGAATAATTATAAATAGCTCCGCCGTTTGAAACCGCACTATTGCCGTTCCAGCTGCCAAATAAATACATACCGCCTGTGGATTGTCCTTTGTTTATATAATTATAAATGGCTCCGCCTGAATCGGACGCACTGTTGCCGTTAAATGTAGCGCTAATAGTATAAACATTTGCCCCGCCGTAAGGAGAATTTCCACTTTTGCCAAGAGAGCTATAGATAGCGCCACCGCAACCTGAAGCGTTATTGCTGGTAAAAGTTCCGAAAATATTGAATGTGTTGTTACTGTTTCCTCCTTCAGCTTCATTAGAAATTGCTCCGCCGTTTATAGCTTGGTTATTTACAAACTGTCCGGACTCTATAAATGTATTTGCCCCATTATTAACGCTGGAAACAAAGTTTGCAATGGCTCCGCCGTTGCCTGCAGAAGCGCTGTTTTGACTGAACGTTCCAGTCGTAACGCTAAAAGAAACAGGGTTTTGAGAATTGTTTGAAGCCATATATATAGCTCCGCCAGATAAAGCAGAATTATTGGTAAAAACAGAATTGGTTAAATAAAAAAAGTTGTTGGGAAGCTGACTCTGAGTCTGGGTATGTAGATAAACAGCCCCTCCGTTAGAACCTGAGGCGTTTCCTATAAAAGTCAACCAATCAAGTTGAAAGCTATGCGAACCTATGCCATCTCCGCTCAATTCTACGGCACCATTTGACGCTTGAGAAAATGTAAGCGAAGATAAAGAAACATCAAGACCGTCGTTCCAATTTGGAACAAATCTCAAAATGTTTGAATTTACGGTAAGTCTTTCAGCTCCAGAAGATCCAAAAATAGAAATTGTAGCAGTCCTTTGATTAACAGAATCAAGGGTTATATCATTTTGAACTGTTATAGTATTTATACTACTATCATTGAAATTTTGAGAAAAATCTGAAGAATTGGAAACATTAACCGCATAAGTATTATTGTAGAAAGTTAGACTCAAAAGCACACCAACAATGTACAATTTTGTTTTCATAAAAACCCTCTTTGGGATTTTAATTATGACTAACTTCTACAATGTTATTTTCAATGCTTTTATGTTGTGTGTTTAGACTTTTTAAATATGGATAGGATTTAGCTTAAAATAATGTACGTTGGTTGATGATATAATTTTTGATAAAATATATCAATATGGCAAAATGTATTTATTCTATACTAGATAAAGCGGTCAGCACTTATAATTTAGATAAAAATGAAATACTATATCTTTTAAAAACAGAAGAAAATGATAGAATTTTTTCGGCAGCAGCCAAAGTAAGGAAAAAACATGTCGGCGATAAAGTATATTTGCGCGCTTTAATAGAATTTTCAAATTACTGTAAACAAAATTGTTTATATTGCGGTCTTAGAAGAGACAACGCAAAAATAGCCAGATACCGTTTAGAGCCTCAAGAAATAATAAATTTGGCAAATAAAGCTGCAGAGTACGGCTACAAAACGATTGTTTTGCAGTCAGGCGAAGATTTGTACTACACCATAAATAAAATGTCAAAAATAATTTCTGAAATAAAGAAATTTGATGTTGCCGTCACTTTAAGCATAGGCGAGAAAACTTTTGAAGAATACAAAGCATACCGCCAAGCTGGAGCAGACAGATACTTGTTGCGAATAGAAACAGCAGACGAAGCGCTGTATGACAAACTTGATCCCGGAATGAGTTTAAAAAATAGAATGCGGTGTTTAGAGGACATAAAAAGATTAGGTTATGAAGTAGGCTCAGGCATAATGGTTGGTCTTCCCGGACAAACAATAGAAAGCATAGCCAAAGACATAATTTATCTTAAGTCTATACCTGTTGATATGGCGGGGATTGGTCCTTTTATTTACCATCCAGATACCCCTATTGAAAAAATAGAAGGCAATTTTTTTGAACTGGCGCTCAAAGTTATGGCAATATTGCGTTTGCTTTTGCCTGATATAAATATTCCAGCGACAACTGCGATGGAAACTTTAAATCCTAACGGACGGTTAATAGCGTTGCAATGCGGGGCAAACGTAGTCATGCCAAACGCTACGGAAACAGCATATAGAAAGCATTATGAAATTTATCCCGGCAAAATTTGCATGGGCGATTCACCAAAACATTGTAGGTTTTGTATAGAAAACAAAATTAAATCTATAAATAGAAATGTGGCTGAAAGTAAAGGTTATCATAGATCAAATAGTTAACCTCTGACAGAAAAATACGAAATGGACGCAAAAATGAAGATACTCGTAGGGTTAAGCGGCGGCGTTGACTCGGCTATAACTGCATATTTATTAAAAGAACAAGGGTATGAAGTAATCGGCGCAATGATGTCTATATGGGACGATTCTATTCCCGCTCCGAAAAATAAAGACGTTGACGCTTGTCTCGGACCTGAAGACAAAGATATTGAGGCTGTGCATAAAACAGCAGATTTCCTTAAAATACCCGTACATATTTTGGACTGTAGAGAAGAATACAAAAAAGTCGTTATTGAAAACTTTAGAAATGAGTACAAAGAAGGACGCACGCCAAATCCTTGCGTGTGGTGCAATGCTTATATTAAGTTTGGCGTACTTCCATTAACGGCAAGAAAAAATGGAATAACATTTAATAAATTTGCTACCGGGCATTATGCAAATGTTATATTCAACAATTCTTTAAATATGTATCAGTTATGCAAGGCAAAAGACGCCGGCAAAGATCAGACTTATTTTCTATACAGACTCAATCAAAAGATTCTTTCTGAAACGATTTTTCCTCTTGGAGAGCTTAAAAAAGAACAGGTCAGAGAAATAGCAAAAAAAATACAACTCCCAGTGGCAGAAAAACCGGACAGTCAAGATTTTTATTGCGGCGACTACAATGACATATTGCAATTTCCGTCAAATCCGGGAGATATTATGGACAAAACCGGAAAAGTTTTAGGCAAGCACACTGGAATATGGAATTATACTATAGGCAAACGCAAAGGTCTGGGGCTTTCAGGCGGAACAAAAGAGCCTTTATATGTTATAAATATTTTGGCTAAACAAAATGTTGTGATTGTTGGAACTAAAGAAGACTTATATTCTTCATCGCTTACGGCAAGAAAAGTAACATGGGGCTCAATTCCCGTACCGAAAAAGTCTATTGAAGCAAGCGTAAAGATACGTCAACAACACTCGCCAGCAAAGGCTGTTATAACGCCAATAGGAATTGACAGAGCTAAAGTGGAATTTGAAGAACCTCAAATGTCAATCACAGCAGGGCAAAGCGCTGTGTTTTATAAAGACAATATTGTTCTTGGCGGCGGAATTATTTAGATACTTTTAATTTATCATAAATCTATTAAATTATTTTTTATACAAA
>JAISDY010000016.1 GCA_031264425.1 Endomicrobium sp.
GAAGTTCCTGTGATGACCTTTGATAATATGGTAAGCATGAGCGTTGTTACGTCTTTCTGGCTGGATAACAACGATATTTCGTATGAGAAGATGACGCTTGAAAATAAACCTTTTATTAGCGGAAGCACTGTTCCGACAAACGCAATAAATATAGGAATTACATTTAAAACAGCAAGTGGCGATATAAGACAAATTAAATATGCAGTTTCCCAAGATTTGAGCAATCTGAATAATTACACAGTAGTTTACAGCAGTTGGGATCCGGGTGTTCCAGTGGGACCAAGCATACAAATTTCAACGACAACAGATCAATTGGAGAAAGGAATAAATTATATACAATGGTACGCACAGAATACCGCGGCTGCGGAAGGTCTATTAACGGGTATATTTGTAATCTATGTAAATGATTCTGAAGAATACATAAAAATTCTTCAACCTGGGCAAATAGCTTCACTAAAACCAAAAATTAAGGCTGAACTTTTTTCAGCTTACGGATTTAACGAATCAAGCGTTACAGTAAAACTTTTTTCAGGAAGTTCTACAAATACCGCAATCATATATTCGACTACGGGAACGGGACATTTCAAATACGAAAATGACAAAAAATTTCTTGACTATACGTATGACGGCGGCATACCTCTTGTTGATAAGGGACCATACACTCTATCTGTGGAGTTTAGAGATAATAAAAATAACACTGTAGGACCTAAATGCGTAACGTTTAGAGTTAATAGCGAGCAAGTTGCTCAATTATTACCGTATCCGTCTCCTTACAATCCAAATAGCGGCAAACCAATGAAAATAAAATATGTTTTAGCTGAAGCGGCTTCCGTTACAATCAATATTTACGACAGAGCCGGCAAATTTATAAGCAAAGTAATAGAGAAAGTTTCTAGTGTTGAAGGAGCAAATTATGCCGACTGGGACGCAAAAAGTTATGCGGGAGACAGTCTTGCAAATGGCATTTACATTTGCGAGATAATTACAGATAGCGGTAAAGAAAACAGGCGATACAGATCTTTTGCAATATTAAGGAAATAAAGTTATGACAAAATCAGTAAAAATTGGTTTTCTTATCCTGATATTTGCAATAGTTGCGGTTAATTCTTTTGCCGCTTTTGGCGGAGCTGCATTTTTAAAAAAAGGGGTTGGGGCAAGGGCGCTCGGTATGGGCGGAGCATATACTTCGCTTGCAAATGATGCCAGCACAGTCTATTGGAACCCTGCCGGGATTGGTCAAATAAAAAAATATAGCGTATCTGTTATGGGCGCCTCAGGGGCATCTAACGAGTGGTCCGGACTCAAAGAAGTGGTACCAAGCCATAGTTTTGCTGCCATTTCAATACCTACGGCAAAAATTACGGATTCTTTGGGAGAATCTGTTTTTGCAATAGGTTTAATAAATTCAACTATTGATAATACTGTGAAATCGGAAGAAGTTGATGATGGAAACGACGGCATTGAAACAGGAACTTTTTCTGACACGCAAAATACCGTTTATTTATCTTGGGGAATACCTCTATTTGAAAATATAAACAATTTATACTTCGGTTTATCACTAAAATATATTTCCGAAAAAATGAGCTCAATTCCCGGAGGGAATGCGTCGGGTTACGACATAGACGCGGGGTTGCTGTACAACGTTTTTGAAACTTTAAATTTCGGATTGTTTTTGAGTAAGGGTGCGACTCTTACTTGGGACGGCGGGCATAGCGATACCGCAGCATTAACGACAAAATTTGCAGTTTCAAATAAGTTTAATATTAGCGAAAAGTTTAAAATTACGGGAGCAGTTGATCTTGTTCAGGTTCAAAAAGAACCTTTATCGGCAAATATCGGCACTGAGATAAGTTGCGTTGATATTTTGAAAGGATCTTCATTTGGCTTAAACGGTCTTCATTTAAGAGGCGGAATAAATTCCTATGCTTTGGAAAATAGATACAATGTCAAAGACGATATCAACAGAAATATAACATATTCTTTGGGATGCGGCATAGATTTGACTGTATTTGGCACCGAACTACGCGTTGATTACGCCTTAAGTATGGGCAATATTTTTGACCAAAAAAATAAAATTTCTTTGAGTTTATTTTTTTAGAGGCTTAAAATGATAAAAAAAATTTTTAGTTTCATACTTATTTCTTCGCTTGGCTTAAATATCCAGCCAAGTTCATGTTTTGCCGCAAAAAGAGATGTGCAAGATCCCGTCTTGAGAGAAATAATCAACGAATTTGGCAATAAAATCCCCAAATTTACAAATAAATACGGAGACAGCGTATTTGTGCAAGACGGCTCTGTTACAAGGGCAGATTTTATTACGGCGCTGTATGAATACGATAAAAGAACTAGGGAAGCGGCAAAGGCTCCCGCCGGAATGAACTCGCAAACAATAAGTAGAAATGAATTTGATGATATAAAAAACAAAGTTGCTATGCTTGAAAAAAATGGACGGATAGCAAGCGCTCCCGTTTCGTCAAAAAGTAAAGGGGGTACGGATATTGTAAGAATAATAGCCGATTTGGAGCCAAATATGCCGATGCTTTTAGATAATTCTTTAAGATATTCAAAAGTTTTTAACGAACTAGAACAACAAGTGAACAGCGGAGGCGGACGCTCCGTGTCAAAGGGAACGCCTATTTCAAAAAAAGAACTTGCAGAAATTAAAAGAACCCTATCTCAGCTTCAGTCGGACTATATTGCTCTTTCAAAAAAAATAGATAAGTTAAATTCGTCTTTACCCGAGACAGAACGGTATGACAAAAATAAAAATATAGAATTAGTTCGTCTTTCTAAGCAATTGAAAGAAATGAAGAAGACTATTTCGGAAACCTCGCACACGCAATATTATGATAATTTCGGCTCGCCAAGCTGCGGTGGCAAGAATACAGGTAAACTTGCCGGAGTAAGCCTTGGTCTTAGCATGATAGCGGCATTATTTGTATCCAGATAAAGATATTAATAATTATTATAAGGAGTTGAGAAGATGGCGAGGCTAATATTAAAACGAAAAGCAGAAATTCTTGGCGAGTATATGTTAAAACGTAAAGACAAAATTTTTGTCGGAAGCAAAAAAGGCAACGATATAGTTATAAATGACAAAATCGTCTCTGAATTTCACTGTTCTATAGTATTTACCAACGGTAAATATTACGTAAAAGACCAAAATACTTTAACCGGCACAAAGATAAACGGGACAACTATATCAGAACAAGAATTTCACCATGGAGATCAAATAGGAATAGGACCTTATTCCATTTTATACATAGACGATTCTTCCGGACCTCAAAATGAACATTATTTACTTGGCATATACGGTAAATTTGAAGGTAAAAAATATATAATCAAAAACGCCGAAACTTTTATAGGAAGAGAAAAATTTTCACCAAGAGGAATTGAAAATGACATAATTCTTTCGAGAGATATGACCGTATCAAAAGGGCATGCAAAAATAACGCTAAACGGCAGCCAGTATGTCATTACAGATGTTGGAAGCACCGGAGGCGTAGCGGTAAACAGCATTAAAGTTGGACAGCTAGACACTATGAACATAAACCCTGGCGATGAAATATCAATAGGAAGAACAATATTCAGATTTGTAACTTCGGCAAATGAAGATTACTCTTTCCCGGTGAAGCAAAATATTCTACTGCTAAAGATAGTCCGACCTTTGTCTGTTGTTCTAACTATAAGCATTCTTTTATTTTCCGCAACACTTTCAATTTTTGGCTGGGCTGGAATATCAATTCTCACCAGATACAAAGATAAACTATCGCTTGAACTTAATACTAACTTTAAAAAAGAAATACCGTTAAAAAATATTGAACACTACGATATTACGTCAACTCCGGCAGTCGGAGATATAAATGGAAAAGGACACAATAGCCTTATAATGCTTACGGCTGCAGGATTTATGTATGGGTGGGATCTTGTCACGGGCGCACAACTTTGGAAACAGATAGAAATATTTAACTCTGACGCAACGTCCCCCATGCTTATAGATGTAAATAACGACGGTATAAAAGACATTGTAGTATTGTCAGATTCTGCCATGCTTTATATATTTGACGGACAAACTGGAAACATAATAAGGAGAGAAGCTCTTGGCGGAACAGTCTCGGAAATGACTCCTCTAGTCGCAGATTTAACAGGAAATGGAAAGCAAGACGTTGTGGTATGCTCGGAAGACGGAACGATTAACTTGCTTTATAATGTAGGATACGACCATGATTATGAAAAATATATAGATCTTGTTGAAGGACCTCTTCTTGCAAGCCCCGTTCTGTATAAGGCAAAAGGTATTCCTCCGGTGGTCGTAGTGTCAAACAATAACGGCAAAGTATATTTTATAGACGGCAAAACAAGAGCAAAAAAAACAGTGGACCTTTTTGAAAAGACAGGCAAAGCCCATCTTATCGCAGGCGCCCCCGCAGTGGGGGATATAAACGGCGACGGAATCCCGGAAGTCGTTGTTCAAACGAATATTCCGCAATATGTTTCCGCCATAGATGTGACAAATTTTAACGTATTATGGACTTTTTTTGTTGAACCCACGCCTCCGTCAGACTTAAGACATAACGCTTCGCCTTTAATTTCCGACGGAAATGTTTTTGTAGTTTCGGGAAACGGAACAATTTACAACTTAAAAGGCGATACTACTTATCCTTCTGGAGAACTTCTTTGGAAACTTAAACTTCCCGACGGCAAAAGAATGATAGCTTCGCCGTCTAAATTTGACTTTGATAAAGACGGTCACGACGATTTTGTAATAGCCACCGAAGAAGGGAAAATATTAGTCGTAAAGAATAACACGAGAAGGAAGGAATTTGAGATTATTTCCGAAATTAAAGCCAGCAACGCTCCCATTACTTCGCAACCTTTGCTAGTTGACGCATTCGGCACTGGGAACTTAAATATATTTTTTGTAAATTCAAATAACGTGCTTCAAGCTATAGACACAAATACGAAAGTTATCAAAAATCTTGACCCTTGGCCTATGTTCTTAGGAAGTCCGTCTCATATACCCCATCAAAATATGTCAAAGTATAAATTAAAGTACAGGATTATGTTTTTCGGCGGAATCTTAATTTCTATCTTGTTCATAACATTCAAAATACTGAGAGCTGTAAAGAAAAGCGTTAAAAAGGTTAAGGTTAAATTTCTATGAAAATCTCGTACTATGCAAAAACTGACGTCGGAGCTGTAAGAACAGAAAACCAAGATTCTTATGGAATAAATTCCAAAAAAAACTTATTTATCGTATGCGACGGCATGGGGGGAGGCGCAGCGGGAGCATTTGCAAGCAAGACAGCTGTTGAAGTAATGCTAAAATCTTTTGACAAATTAACTTTGGACAATATAACAGCCGTCACGGGAAACGGTGGTCTAAATTCTGAAAATCTTCGCCCCGCGGCATCAATAATGCTTGCAAACAGATACCTAAACAATTTAACGCTTAAATATCCAAAACTTAAAGGCATGGGGACTACGGCTGTCGCGGTAAAATTTGAACATGAGTTGAGCTTACTTCGCGTTTATCACACTGGAGACAGCAGAGTTTACAGATTAAGGGCGGGGGTTCTGGAGCTTCTAACTAAAGATCATTCAAAAATAAACGAGCTCATTGACGCGGGAAAGATGAAAGAAGAAGACGTGAAAAGTGCGGAAATACAGAGCATGATAACCAGAGCCGTAGGAACAGAGCCCACGGTAAAAGTTGACTATACGACTTACGAAACTAAGGAAGGCGACTGCTACATACTGTGCAGCGACGGGCTTAACGGCGAATTAAGCGACAGTTTAATAAAAGAAATTATTGAAAAAAACATCAACGATTTAGCGTCTTTAACTAATAATCTTATAACCTCAGCGAATAAAGCAGGCGGAAAAGACAACACTACGGTCATAGCTTTAAAAATAGAAACAGACGGTCAAACTCAAACGCCCGCCGGTTATACAAATGCAACCATAACAATTAGCGACAATTCCAAAAAACAATGTTTATGCGAAGATAAACTTTTATCTAACTTTGCAAAATTTTTTGTAATCGCTACTCCAAAAGAAGCTAAAGACTTTCGTATTAGTCCTTTTATAATTGCACTATTTATATCAATAGTCGCATTTGCTATAACACTTATATATTCAAATTATTCAAAGGAAAAGCAAAAAGACTTTACGGAAATCACAGGAAAAGTCTCAGGTATTGTTCTTGACATAAGAGAGTTGAAAAAAAATCAGCTTGAACTTATAAATTCTGCTCCTGATATGATTAGCAGGCTTGAATTGCTGCAAAATGCCGTACAGCGGGAAAATGAGGACACTGTACCTTTGCCTCAAGTGCAAGTTCTAATAGAACAAGTTGGGGGTCCAAATAAATTTGTCGGCACTTCCGAACTTTCGCCTATTAGCATAAAATTACCCGCAGGAATTTATATATTATCCCTAAACTACCCGGGATTCAAAATTTTAGATGAAAACTATAATTTGGTAGATTCTTTAAAGTTCTCCGTTGAATTGTCAGAAAGTTTGAAATCTAAAACCGTGATAATGCTGCCCGAAAAAAGAGAGGAGAGTCATGAATAAGAAAAAAATCTTCATTATTGACGATGACAAATCATTTTTAAATTCTATGGAGCTAGTTTTGTTTTCAAAAGATTTTGACGTTGCAAAAGCAGTTACGGGAGAAACATTTTATGATGTTTTAACAAAAGAAAAGCCAGATTTGGTTCTTCTGGATATAAAGCTACCGGGCAAAGATGGTTTTGAAATTTTAAAAGAAATAAAATCAAACGATAAATTCTCAAAAATACCTATTATTATGATTACAGCGGACACAACTATCCACATAGATAAGGCTTTTTCTGCAGGAGCTGATGATTGCGTTTTTAAACCGGTTAATATTGAAGAGCTTATATCACGTATAAAAAGACTTATAAAATGAAAAAGAAAATTTTTACGGCT
>JAISDY010000093.1 GCA_031264425.1 Endomicrobium sp.
CTTTTTAAAAATTTTACGTTTCTTTTAGAAGTGTATTTATCTCTACCGCCAATAAGCAGAACTCTTGTCTCAAAATTATTATCAAAAAAATAAGAACCATAGCAGCCGACATTATATCCATTTATATCAACTTCGTCGTCGTTCTGACTGGAATTAGAATCAACAGAGCCAACGGTTATACCAAAAACATGAGCATCCTCTTTTAATGTGTCAAAACCTGCTTGAAAACCTTTCTGAGATGATTTAAAGTCGCCCTGAGAATTATTGTCACCTTTGCATAAATTATTTGAGTTATACCAATGCCACCATATATTTCTCTTGCTTAATGCGCCATCGTTTGAGAAATAACTTCTTTCAAGTCTTGATAAAATATTATTTCTTACGGCATTTAACGCCGGAACTGTAATCGCATTAGCGTAAACACATCCTGAAAGATCGTTCAAAGCGGTTTTTATGTTTACAATAGTATCCTTAGAGTGCGGATTTATTTTATCTATCGTATCAATTATAAAAAATAAATCGCCTACCGCGTCTCCATAATCACTGTCCAAAGCAAAAGCCACGCTGCGTTCATTGTCTGATAAACCGTCAACGCTGCTTAATTGATCAACTTGAAGCGTCAAATTAACTTCATACCACAAGTCTTGATTTCCACCAGCGCCATAATCAATGACAGAATGAACCCTAGTTATAGAATTACCTTCAGAATTAGTATTGTCAAAACTGATAGAGCCATTACCGCTAACGCCAGCACTTGTTGCCACAATTATATTGTATGTTACGCTTCCAGAATAAACACCTGAAAGTACAGCTTTGATCTTACTGCCATCCATTTGTGCCCTATTGTCAACAATTATCTTGTCTGAAAATTTATTTTCCAAATTTATGTCGTAACATATGGAAGCTGAGGAAGTTAAATTGTAAAATCTCAACTCGTTTGAGCTTTGAGTTCTCATATTTATAAAGACGCCCGTCGCAAAGTAAACCTCTGTACCATAAAAAGTTGATCCTTCGCCAAAATTCAGAACGCCTTCATAAACATTAAATGTTTTAAGATTAAAATCACCGTTAAAAACAAGAGTTCCCTTTCCAGTTTTATTAACAATGGTATTACTAGCGTCACATAATATTCCGCCGTCAAGAGTTATTGTTCTGGAAACAGCCGCATCAAAGGTTAAAGTATTTCCTCCCCGTATGTATATGTCGTTTCTTATATAAGCACCGAGATCATTTTGCATTGTATTGCCGGAAAATGACACATCTTTTGTTACAGCTTTAATAGTTGAAGTATTTCCTCCGTCTAGGAGTATTGCGCCGCCTAATCTGCTGGCTTTATTATTAACAAAATATGCTCCGTCATTTAAACTAACGTCCTTTGAATATACTGCTCCTCCCAAAGGCGCCTCATTGCTTTCTGCCACAACGTAAGAATTAAAAACCACGCTTCCCGAAGAACAATAAACGGCTCCGCCAGCTCCGCTTAAAGCGACATTTTCTTTAAATATTACATTGTCCGTAAAAGTTAGGGTCCCCGAAGATAAAAACACGACTCCACCGAAGCCTTCGCTGGCAGTATTTTGTATAAAAGACGCTTTCCCGTTTAATGTGAAATCCTTTCCGGGAACGCAAATTGCAGCGCCACCTTTAAAAGAGCTTTCTTTATACATACCGCCTTTTAAAACTAAACCGTCTATAGTTAAAGATGTATTCAAAGAATTTTCAGGAAGAGAAAAAAAGTTATTGTTTTTGTTTGCGGTAAGAGTTCTTATTATATTGGAATTGTTGGTAGAAAGTTTTTCACCTGATTGAAGAGCAACTGATGTTGACAGAAAAAAATCACCATAGAAAATACCCGGGGTGTCGGCATTAAGAGCCGCCCAATTAGCAGGATTATCCACATCTGCTTGTGTTTTAAAATCTACAGCGTACAGAAACGCTGTAATGCAAAAGAAAAAGCAAATAATAAATAATACTATTACTTTTAACTTTTTCATCTAATAGGATTTTATATAATACTTTAAGATGTGTAAATAGGGATAGTCAACTTATTAAGCTGCCTTAAAATTATTCATTAAATCTGTATTCTATTTCGTCTGACGCCGCAACGTTTAATTCGCCGCGTACCATTCTTTCTAAATAAGAAGGCTCATTTTCAAAATAATATATTCTTTTTTTAAGCAATTCGTTTTTATATTGAGCGTATTTAATGCTTCTATTTAATTTATCTATCTCAAAACATCGTCTAACAAGCGTCCTATTTCCTTCATTAAAAATCAAAATTAAGAGTAAAACTAGCAATATAATATAACGAATTTTTATTTTTTTCATAGTTTTTTTGTAACAATATGTTTAATTATTGCGCGGGAACTTTTTTTTCTGACATGCTGGTTGCGGAGCCAAAACCTTTAATAACCCTTCTTACAATATTTCTAGACATCTTAATCCAAACAATTTGTCTTACCTCTTCCTCACTCATTCCGTCGCCTATAGAGTCTTCTCCGGTTGGTCTTCTATTTATATCGCGATAAATTTGTATTCCTTCCATATTTGGCTCAGTCCATAGAGTTACGTTATTGTCATTATCAACCAATGAAACGCTTGCAATAATCCACATTTTGTATTGTTCCGCGACATTGTTTACATCATAAGTAAGCGGCTGCAAAATGTATCTCTTAATTGTCACTGTAAGAACTCCGTCCGCATCTTCTTCTTTGTTTACTAAAGACAAACGCCCGCTGTTAATTATTTCTTCTATAACTTCGTTTGTAAATTTTGATTCTATCCCAAATTGATTGGTATTATTCCCAAAAGGTTTAACGTAAACTTTTTTAATATGTTCTGGCAAGAGTTGGACTGCCGGCTCATATGGAGATGTGCATGAACTGAGACTTATAAACAAAACAGCCGCAAATAAATAGGCAATAATTTTTTTCACAGAGCCTCCATAATTACTTTATTACTATAGTAACTATCTTATTTTTAACGTATATAAATTTAACCACCTGTTTATCTTTCAAATAAGCCGATATTTTCTCGTCTGAGTTTACGGCTTTCTTTACTTCGTCTTCAGGCACATCAGCAGAAACGGTTATTCTCCCTTTTAATTTTCCATTTATTTGTATAGGAATTTCAATAGAAGATTCTTTGATCATACTTTCATCAAAAACAGGCCATGCATGAATTGAGACACATTCATTATTTCCAAGTTTTTCCCAAATTTCTTCGCATAAATGAGGAGTAATAGGAGCAAGCAGTAATATCAATGTCTTATATACTTCCAACGATACTCCGTCGTCATTAGAATGATATTTATAGGAATATAATTCGTTCACAAGCTCCATGATTGATGAAATCGCAGTATTAAACTGAAATTCTTTTTCAATATCGGACGTAACTTTTTTTACGGTCTTATGCATAGTTCTCAAAATATCGTCTTTATCCTTTTGAGAAGCGGCAGCTACAGACTTTGTGTTTACAACGTCAAAAAGACGCCATACTCTGTTTACAAATCTCCAACATCCTTCTATTCCATCGGAAGACCAATCAAGCTGTTTCTGAGGAGGCGCCGCAAAAAGAATAAACAATCTTGCCGTATCGGCTCCGTACTTTGGAAGTATTTCGTCAGGACTTACAACGTTTCCTTTAGATTTTGACATTGCGCTACCGCCGAGAGTTACCATTCCCTGAGTTAGCAAATTCGTAAAAGGTTCATCGTATTTTACAAGACCTAAGTCTCTCATGACTTTAAACCAAAAACGGGCGTATATCAAGTGCATGCAAGCGTGTTCTATTCCGCCGATATACTGATTTACAGACATCCAATAATTTGCTTTTAGACTGTCAAAAGGAGCAGTGTCATTGTGTGGGTCACAATATCGCGCATAGTACCACGAAGAGTCAACAAAAGTATCCATCGTGTCGGTTTCTCTTCTTGCGTCTTTGCCACATTTTGGGCATTTAACATTTACAAATGTCTTACTTGTCTTTAAAGGAGACTCCCCTGCTCCTGTGAATTCTACGTCTTCAGGGAGCAGAACGGGCAGCTCTTTTTCAGAAACGGGGACAATGCCGCACTGATCACAATGAATCATCGGTATAGGAGCGCCCCAATATCTCTGTCTTGAAACCAACCAGTCTTTAAGTTTAAAATTTACAGTCTTTTTTCCAAATCCTTGTTTTTCAATCCAGCTTGAAACAGCGTCAAAAGCGTCAGCAGATTTAACTCCAGAAAACTCCCCGGAATTTACAAGAATACTCTCGTCTTCATAAGCATGTTTGCTTACGTCGGAATTATTGCCTTTTATTACTTCTATTATAGGAACGTCAAACTTTTTAGCGAACTCCCAATCTCTTTGGTCGTGAGCAGGCACAGCCATAATAGCGCCCGTGCCGTACCCCGTTAAAACGTAATCTGCTGTAAAAATAGGTATTTCTTTCCTCGTGGCGGGGTTTAACGCATATATGCCTTCCAGCATTATTCCTGTTTTTTCTTTGCTTGACGCCCTTTCTATATTTGATTTTCTGCCGCTTGCAAGAATATATTGTGCGACTTGTTCATAATTTTTAATTTTAGATTTCAACTCGTTGATTATTTCATGTTCGGGAGCCACAACCATAAAAGTCACGCCAAAGATTGTATCAGGGCGCGTAGTAAATATTTTTAAATTTTTATCAGAGCCTGAGATTTTAAAATCTATCTCGGCTCCGTAAGATTTGCCTATCCAATTTTTCTGCATTGATAAAACTTGCTCCGACCATCCGCTGAGTTGCTTGTGTCCTTCCAAAAGCTCGTCCGCATAATCTGTGATTTTTATAAACCACTGTTCCAAGTCTCTATGCTCGGTATGGCTGCCGCATCTCCAACATACGCCGTTTGAAACCTGCTCGTTTGCAAGAACCGTTTGACATGACGGACACCAATTAACATTAGCGCTCTTTCTAAACACTAAACCTTTTTCCCACATCTTTATAAAAAACCACTGAGTCCATTTGTAATATTCGGGATCGCACGTTGCGGTTTCTCTGCTCCAGTCGTAGGAAAACCCTAAAGATTTCAACTGTTCTCTCATACGGTTGATATTTTGCTTGGTCCATTTTGCAGGATGTATTTTATTTTTAATCGCCGCATTTTCAGCAGGAAGACCAAAAGCGTCCCAGCCTGCCGTATATAAAACATTTTCACCCTTCATTCTGTGAAAACGAGCGTAAACATCGCCTATGCTATAATTGCGGACATGTCCCATATGCAGATTGCCCGAAGGATAAGGCAACATTTCCAAACAATAATACTTTTCTTTTTTAGAGTCTTCTTTAGTCTCAAATATTTTGCTTTCAGACCATTTCTTTTGCCACTTTTTTTCCACTTCCAAATGATTATATTCTGTCACGTTTCTCCCCTTTACTTTTCTAGTAAAACAAAATGTTCCAGATTTCCTTTGGGTCCTTTAAGTTCTGAGTCAACTTCAGAAATTATCTTAAAGCCCAAGTTTAAAGCAAAATTTTTAATTTTACTTATAGCTTTTTGCCTCAACTTTTCATCCCTTACGACGCCTTTCTTTATCTCCGAAGGGTCAAGTTCAAATTGAGGTTTTATCATAGCTAAAACAGAGCCGTTTTCACAAATGGTTTTATATACCGTTGGCAAAATCTTATCAAGCGAAATAAAAGAAACGTCTATAGTCGTAAAATCTACTTTGTCTTTTAACAAAGCGTCGGCAAAATATCTAAAATTGACGTTTTCTATATTTATTACTCTTTTATCATTTCTTAATTTATAATGAAGCTGCCCGGAACCGACGTCAACAGAATAAACTTTAACAGCTCCCTTTTGAAGCATGCAATCTGTAAAACCGCCCGTTGACGCCCCTATATCAAGGCAAATATATCCTTTAATGTCAATATTTAAAGCCCTCAAAGCCGATTCTAATTTTAGTCCGCCTCTGGAAACATAAGGATTTATATTTTTTATTTCAATTATATCTTCGTCGGCGACCAATACGCTCGGTTTGTACTGAACTTGATTATTTACAAAAACACTGCCGCCCATTATAAAGGCTTGGGCTTTGGTTCTTGTTTCCGCAAAGCCTTTTTCAAACACTAAAATATCTAAACGTTTCTTCTTAGTTTTTTCCATCTGCAAACATCTTTAAAGCCTTGTTAGCCACTCCTTCGGGCGTAAGACCGTATTTCTTTCTTAGCACTTTTACGTTTCCATGCTCTACAAATTTGTCTGGAAGCCCTATGCATTCAACTTCGGCTTCCGTGCCAAATAACGCATTCTTTACGCTTTCGCCAAAACCGCCGATTAAAGAATTTTCTTCAACCGTAACAAATTTCTTAGTTTTTGAAAGCGTCTCTTTTATTATGTCAACGTCCAAAGGTTTTAAAAACCTCATATTTATTACAGAGG
>JAISDY010000096.1 GCA_031264425.1 Endomicrobium sp.
GAACTTGAAAAAATGATAGAGGAGTTTTTGCCATGAGTGAAGAAAAAAAAATAAGCATGGAAGAGAATGTGTACGAAGTTTATTTTGAGCGTGTTTTTAATTTGGGGAATTACGAAACTTGCCGAATTGGATTGAAAGCGACCGTTACCCAGGAAAACGGAGTGGCTAAAACACTGAAGGCACTTGACCGGGCAACGGTACGGTATAGGAAAAGCATGGAAGTATAATGAGCCAGAAAAGAAACTATAGCGAACTTATAGCCCAGGCAACAGGGGCAAAAAAACAGCTTGTAAAATCGCTTGACGCTTGTACACTTGCACATAAGCAGCTTACAAGAAAACTGCAGTATGTGGAAAAGGCGCAAGCGTTTTTGCAGAAAGTAGCCCAGGAGACACAGGAACAGCTAAAAATCCATGTAGAGGATATTGTCCAATTGGCGCTTGACGCAATCTTTCCGGATAGGTATACCTTTGAGATTCAATTTACCATTTCATACGGAAAAACGATTGCGGAACTTGTTTTTATAAGTAAACAGACCGGGCACATGGTAGACCCCATGATTGCAAGCGGCGGGGGTGTTGTTGATGTATGTTCTTTTGCTTTACGATTGGCTTGCTGGACTTTGAGCAGGGATGTCGATAAGGTGATAATACTTGATGAGCCTTTCCGGTTTCTTTCAAAAAACCTACAGGAACGGGCGGGGCAATTGTTAAAAGAATTAAGCGGTAAGCTTAATATACAAATAATTTTAACCACTCATTTAGACGCTTTGATTGACGCCGCGGATAAGACTATAAACGTTATGCTGGATAAGCTGGGGGTATCGCAAATAGCGTATGGTTAATGCTATTGCCTGAAAATGTATTTATCTAAAACATCGAATACCTTTTTTGTTCTTTCAAGTAACTTCTTTTTGCCCTGCTTATCTTTGTGATTATATAGTTTGGCAACATTTTCCGATACTTTATGGCCCATAAAATATTCTTCAATATCGCCTAATTTTTCGCTATCCATTAAAGTTTTCCAAAAGTGGCGGCCTGAATAAAAGGTTATATTTTCTGCTTTTAATTGCTTGTCCGTATACCCTATGTGATTTGCCAATTCAAGATAAGCGCTTTTATATCTTTTGCTGCCCAATACTTTACAACCGGGGATACTGAAAATATAGCTTTCATCTTTTATTTTATTTTTCCGGGCGTAAGTCATTAGTTTTTTGTAAACAAAATCATGTAATGGTACTATTCTTACGCCATTTTTTGTTTTGCTTTCCGATATATTAATAAAATTATAATTTTCAATTTTAATTAAATCCTTTACTTGTATTTTCTCAATCTCGCTATTACGCATGTCTGTTGTATAAATCAGCATTGAAAGCAGATAGGATAATTCATCATTCCATTTTTTATTGAATACCCCTTTTAATTTATTAATTTCATAACACCCTCTATCATTTTTATGTTCTTCTTTTACTTTTAGATATATTAAACTTTTGAATGGGTTTGTTGCTGTGTATCCCTCTTGTATTAGGTGATCAAAAATAAGGCTGATTTGCCCCAGGTACGAATTTATTGTTTGCGGCTTTATTCCCGGAATGGTTTTGCCTTTAATAGTTTTATCGGCTAGCAGGTAATTTTGAAACCGCGTTAACAGCGGGGTTTCTATCTGCTCAATGCTTCTTACCCTTTCTTTTCGTAAATAGGGGATAAATTTTTTAATAATAAAATTATGGTTTTTTCTTCTCGCTTCGTCGCAAAGCGATCTCCCTCTTTTTTGATCTATTTGTAAAAAAGAGGAATTTTCAGAATAATATTTTTTAAGCATTGTATATAAATCGGTATAGGGTTTTTTCTCAATACGTTTTTCATAATAGGACTCTATAAGTTTATCCCTATTTTCGACGGCGTATCTTTCCGCCGCCTCCTTATCGTTTGTGTGCGTACACCATTTTGAAGGGATTAATTTTCCGTTATGCAGATATTTACAGTAATAGACAAAGCCAAGTTTTTTATTTTTAATCGGCTCTAAATAAAATCGTTTTGGCTCTATCGGGTCTGAATAATTATTGGCAAATTCCCTTATTTGTTTGATGATTTCCGGGTGTTTCGTTTCCAGGCGTTTTCCGAATCGCTGAATGTACTTTTTTCGGTCCATTTTAAAAACAGGCTTAGTGCCAATCCATGTATTTATTGCGTCAGAGCTAAAACCTATACTATCCCCGCTTATTCGTGTAAAAGGTATTATGCCATAGTTAACAAGCTCCTGTAAAGCCCTTATATTGATTTTGAGGGCTTCACATAGCTCCGTAGTGCTGATAGTCATATTAGTTTATCTGCCATTCAGGGTAAAAGTTTAGTTTTTTTGAGTAAATCTGGGCAAAATGCTATAGATTCTTGATTTTATCATATTTTACTACATATCCGTTAAGTAGAATTGCAAAAAATTTTCAAAATTTCGTAAAAAAATGCAAATAAGTGGTTGTAAACGCTTTATTTATGTGAGATAATGTATTTGTAGTTAAGGAAAAACGTAAACAGTCCTGTTATGCGCAGTAGGGGCGTACATTATTATTTATTTAATTATCATGAATATTGCCAAAATCCTGCCAATATATTATTTACAATATCTCCATTTATTTTAGCATAA
>JAISDY010000112.1 GCA_031264425.1 Endomicrobium sp.
ATTAATTAATACTACTGTTGTGGTAGTCAAATCATTAATTGCCGATGCTGTTTCTGTATCCGCTTCCGCTCTTATTTTTCCAGTAAATATTAGAAAGCCAGAAATAACAAAAATTAATAGTATTTTTATTGGGTTGCAAATTATGGTCATAGTTTTCTCCAGTTTATTGTTTAGGTTCGTTACGTTAAAGTAGGCAAATTACCATATTTGCATTATATTTACATAATTTTCACATAAATTACAAAAATAATTAGGTTTAAACCTAACTTTATTGGGTAAATAGAAAAAGGAGTTTTATGAGTGAAAAGAGTCAAAAATGGGAATCTTTTTTGAAAAGTAAGGCAAATAGGACTAAAATGCTTATTTTTTTGTACAAATAAAAGTCAAGTTGTCCTCTGAGAGCATTCTTACAAGGATAGATTGTTAGTAAAGGAAGTTAAAGTGAATTGTTAAGTTTATAGCTTTTTAGTGTTATGAGGTTGCAGTTAAATATCTTTGTATTGTTTCATTATTGTGTAGCGATGGAAACTATCAACTATTATGTACTTATGCATAACACAAAATGATATAATATCTCAAGTTGCAAAATCTCAAAAAACAGGTGTTTCTTATGTCTGCGGAATTTGTGCATTTGCACAACCATACCGAGTATTCTCTTCTTGACGGCGCGTGTAGATTGACTGACGATAAAGGAAAACCCGGCGAACTTTTTAATTTAATTGCTAAAGAATATAAAATGCCGACTCTTGCTATTACCGACCACGGCAATATGTACGGGGCTATGGAATTTTATTGGTCTGCAAAACAGAGCGGTATAAAGCCTATACTTGGCTGCGAGGTATATGTGGCGCCAAAGTCTCGCTTTGATAAAAATATAGATAAAAATGCCGAAGATGGCGGAAATTACAACCATTTAACGCTGCTTGCCAAAGACTTTGAAGGCTATCAAAACCTTATGCGTATAGTAAGCATTGGTTTTACCGAAGGCTTTTACTATAAGCCCCGCGTAGATAAAGAAGTGCTGAGAAAATACAATAAGGGAATAATCGCTCTTTCGGGATGTTTGGCGGGAGAAGTTGCCGCCTCTTTGCTTAAAGGAAATTTTGATAAAGCGGAAAAAGCCGCGTCAGAACACAGAGATATTTTTGGAAAGGATAATTTCTATTTAGAAATTATGGATAATGGTCTTGAAGATCAGAAAAGAATAATACCCAATCTTCTTGAACTTTCAAAAAAAATAACAATCCCGCTAGTTGCTACAAACGACTGCCATTTCTTAAGAAAATCAGATGCGAAAATCCACGATATTTTGCTTTGCATAGGTACAGGCAGGACGTTAAGCGATCCTAAAAGATTAAAGTTTGACTCAGACCTATTTTATTATCGCAGCGCTGAGGATATGGCAAAGACATTTGAGTATATTCCTCAATCTTTAAAAACTACTTTGGAAATTGCCGAAAAGTGTAACGTTGAAATAGATATGGATAATCTGCTTTTACCGCAGTTTCCCGTACCAGAAGAATACAAGTCGGACTCAGAATATTTAGAAAGTTTATGCAGACAAGGTCTTATAAAAAGATATGGAAACGTTGATTGTGAACAGGAAAATAGATTAAAACACGAGCTTTCCGTTATTAACAGAATGGGTTTCGCATCCTACTTTTTAATAGTCTCAGATTTCATAAAATACGCAAAAGATAACGGGATTCCCGTAGGACCGGGAAGAGGTTCAGGCGCAGGCTCAATGGTTGCTTACACGTTGGGTATTACTGATATTTGCCCTTTAAAGTACGATTTGCTGTTTGAGAGATTTCTAAACCCAGATAGGCGCTCAATGCCGGATTTGGATATAGATTTTGCAGATTCAGGCAGAGAACAAGTTATAGAATATGTTCGCCACAAATACGGCGAAGAGAAATGCGCGCAGATTATAACATTTGGATCAATGCAATCCAGACTTGTTATAAAAGATGTCGCAAGAGTCATGGGGTTTACGCCGACAGAGTCAAACAACATAGCTAAACTTGTTCCTCAAAACGCAAGTATTGCCGAAGCGTTGGAATCTTCCGCAGATCTGATAAAACTTGTAAAAACTGACGAGCGTATTGCAAACCTTATAGAGACTTCGCAAAAACTAGAAGGTCTTAAAAGACATACGGGTGTGCATGCCGCCGGTATGGTTATAGCCAATGAAGAAATAACTAATTATTCGCCGCTTTCAAAAGGTTCAAAAAATATTATTACTACGCAGTACGACGGTGTGGTGTTGCCTCAGCTTGGACTTTTAAAAGTTGACTTTTTAGGGCTTAGGACTCTTACCATTATTGACGATTGCGTAAAGTTTATCCGCAAGAAAAAACCAGATTTTGACTTAGACAACATACCTTTAGATGATGAGCAATCTTATAAACTTCTTGCCGAAGCAAAAACTATGGGAGTGTTCCAGCTTGAAAGCAAAGGCATGAGAGAATTGATAAGAAAACTAAAGCCTAGCAATATTGACGATGTCGTCGCTTTGATAGCTTTGTATAGACCCGGTCCTATGGGTTCAGGGATGTTGGACGATTTTGTAAACAGAAAACATGGAAAAACGCCTATTACTTACGATCATCCCTTGCAGGAACCTATATTAAAAAATACTTACGGTGTTATTTTATACCAAGAGCAAGTTATGAAGATGTCTGTCGCTATGGCGGGGTTTACGCCCGGAGAAGCGGATAGCCTTCGCAAAGCAATGAGCAAAAAAATTCCTGAAGTTATTGAGAAACAAAGAGAAAAATTTATAAGCGGCGCCAGAGAAAAAGGCATAGACAAAAAAATTTCTGAAAAAGTTTTTAATAATATCGTAGCTTTTGCAGGATACGGATTTAACAAGTCTCACTCTGCGGCTTACGGTGTGGTATCTTACAGAACTGCGTATTTAAAGGCAAATTACCCTTTGGAATATTTAACAGCCTTGCTTAACAGCGAAATCGGTCGTTCGGCTGTAAAAGATAATGAAGAAAGTAAACTTGTGATGTATTTAGACGATGCCGCATTGTTTGGCATTAAAGTGCTGCCGCCTGATATTCAAAATTCCGACGGACAATTTAAAATAGAAGGCTCGGATATCCGTTTTGGACTTCTCGCTATTAAAAACATAGGCGAAGGTCTAACGCAGTCTATAGAGCAGGCAAGATCAGTTAATGGCAAAGAGACCAAATTTAAAGATTGGGACGATTTTCTACAGAGGATAGACTTAAAATCTACAAATAAAAAAGCTTTTGAATGTCTTGCAAAAGCTGGAGCGTTTGATTCTTTCGGCTCTGAAAAACTTGAAATAAGAGCAAGTTTACTGCTAAGTATAGATTCGTCAGTTGATAAAGCTGCAAAGATAAAACAAGATAAAGAATCGGCTCAGGGCTTTTTATTTGACAGCGCCGAAACTATGATTAGTGTGTCGTCATTGCAAAAAGCAAAATCTTTGGATATTTTTGAAGCGCTGGAATACGAAAAGGAAGTTTTGGGATTTTATCTTTCAGGACATCCTCTTGCTCCAAGAAAGAGAGAAATAATAGCCTATTCCAATTATAGACTAGATAAACTACCTGAACCCAAAGAAAATGTTGATTTTAAAACGGCTCAGATTATACGTATTGCAGGTATGATAGTTTCAATTAAAAAACTCATATCAAAAGCTAAAAAAGAACCGTACGCAAGAATTAAAATAGAAGATTTGCACGGCAGCGTGGACGCAGTTTTGTTCCCTAGAGTTTTTGAAAAATTTGGAACCTATTTGACGCAAAACAATGTTATTGTAGTAAAAGGTCGGCTGATGGGCACGCAGGGACAGCCTGAAATAATAGTTGAAGATATTATCACTATAGATGAGGCAAAAAAGAAATTTCCGCCTAATTCCGGCGAAGTTCACGTAAGACTTTCAACCACAAGGTACGACGATGTTTTAAGCGAAGATTTAAAAAAAGTTTTTAGCGCTAATAAAGGCAAAGCAAAAGTTTATATTGACTTAGAAGACGCTCTGCACGGAAACTTTTCAATAGAGACTGAGTATCTTGCAGACTGTTCAGATAACTTTATAAACGATGTGGAGGCGGTTATTGGCATAAAAAACTCTGTTGAATTGAGATATTCTAATTAAGTTATATGGAGAAAAAGAATGTTAGACATCAAAGTTATTAGAGAAAATCCTGAAGCTGTTAAAAGAGCCATGTCAACTAGGAACAAAGAAATAGACTTTACGGAACTTTTAAAGTGGGACGACGAAAGAAAGTTTGTCATAAACGAGAATGAAAAGTTAAGATTAAAAAGAAATAAAGTTTCTGAAGAGGTCGGTAAACTTAAAAGAGAAGGAAAAGAACCTCCGCCTGAAGTGCTTGAAGAAATGAATGAAATAAGAGATTTAATTCAAGAACAGGAAAAACAACTTTTGTCTTTGGAAAATCATATAGAAGATTTTTTATTGGGACTTCCAAACATTCCCGACTCAAGCGTGCCTATCGGAAAAGACGAAAGAGCTAATAAAATTATTAGACATATCGGCGAACCTAAAAAAACTTCTTTCAAACCAAAATACCACTGGGAAGTGGGCGAAAAGCTTGGGATTATTGACTTTGCGACAGCTTCCAAAATTTCGGGGTCAAGATTTGTTGTTTTGAAAAATGAAGGTTGCGCTTTGGAAAGAGCTATTATTTCTTTCTTTTTAGATACGCATAAAGAAAGAGGATATAAAGAAATAATGACTCCGTATCTTGTAAATAGGGAATCTATGTTTGGCACTGGGCAGCTTCCTAAATTTGCCGAGGAAGCTTTTAAATGCGCTAATGATGAATTGTATTTAATATCAACCGCGGAAATTCCCATCACAAATATTTATAGGGACGAAATTTTGGATGAAGACAGCCTTCCAAAAAAACTTGTTTCTTATTCTGCTTGCTTTAGAAGGGAAGCGGGCGCCTACGGAAAAGACACAAAAGGACTTATAAGAAATCACCAGTTTAATAAAGTAGAGCTTGTAAAATTCGTAAAACCGGAAAATTCCGATGAGGAACTTGAGGCGCTTGTTTTGGACGCCGGACATGTTTTGGAGTTGTTAGGTCTTCCTTACAGGGTTTCTCTTTTATCTAGTGGCGCCACAGGCTTTTCATCGTCAAAAACTTATGATTTGGAAGTATGGCTTGCCGGCGACGGTGTGTATAGAGAAATTTCTTCATGTTCAAACTTTAAAGATTTTCAGGCAAGAAGAATGAACATAAAAGTAAAATATAAAGACAAAAAGAAGGAACTTATACACACGTTAAACGGCTCTGGCGTTGCAGTCGGCAGAACTTTTGCCGCAATTCTTGAATACTATCAGCAAGAAGACGTTTCTGTCGTAATACCGGAGGTTCTTCGCAAATACACAGGTTTTGACGTAATAAAAAACAAATAATAATTATTTCTTCAATATAAAACGCATCCGCCGAAATATGTTTCAGCGGATGCGTTTTATATTGTTGTTCAAACTTGACTTTCCCCACTTTTGAACAAAAAGGAAAAAATGACTCATAAAAAAAGTGCCTGCTAAAGAGGGAAAACTTACATGCTGCAAATTTAACAATGTCAAACGTTAAGGATTTTAGTTATAAAATACTAAATCGCTTCATTAAACGAAAAACGAAGCGATTTAGTATTCCAATTGAGCAGTCTTATTTTTTCTTTTTCTTGGTCGCGGCTTTTTTCTTTGTAACCTTTTTCTTTACCGTCTTTTTCTTAGGCGCAGCTTTTTTCTTCTTGCATCCACAAGCCATTGTTGGCTCCTTTTGGGAAGTTATCCCTTGTTTTTATTCCGCGCGCTAATTGCGGAAAGTTTAGATGCTGGTGATATTTTAATAAAAAAATAAATTTTATTTCAAGTCTTTCGGACTATTTCGCGGTGGAAGTTTTATGCTCTTCATTTCAAAAAAGCCGGACACAAGAGCTCCCACAAAATAAATAATCCATATGTATGTGTAATAATAACCAAAAAGCGTGGTTAATCCGGCGACAATAAATGAGCCTGCAAAAATAATAAGACTTGCTTCAAGATATCTCCACTTCGTCGGTATCAAATTGTAAATATTTGCAAGTTGATAATTATGCCGTCTGTGTCTTACATATGCCGCTGCAAGAAGCAAGAATCCGACTGGAGAGACAAACTGGCATATCAAGTGTATAAGTATAAGTTGTATCGGAGGATTTGCCGACTTAAACCATACGGGATCGTACAGTGTTATAGAACCCCATATTGACAAAACCTTAGATCCGGTTACTGCCAAGGTATTTAATAAAATAAAAATTATCCCCATTAAGGTTCCTACAGTATAGGATGCAAATTTTGACGAGTGCGGAGCGCCACTTGGCGTTGGCACCCAGTGAAAAATAGCCACGAGAATAGACGGGGCTATCACAGCCATCAGAAAAAATTGTCGGAGACAATTTACTATCAAAGGCATCGGATGATGACCTAAAATATTTTGAAGAGGTCTCGTTATAAAATAAATTCCAAACATTATAAAAGCCGCTTCAATTTTTTTAAAACCTATATCGCCAAACATCATTGAACGAAATTTACTTGTGCGTCTTACTTCCGACGCCATAATAAAATACATCAGCCCCGCCAGTATTGGAAAAAGAAAGGCTGTCAAAAAAGCAAAATTCATTTTATCTCCGAAAAAGTAAAATTTAAATTATTCCATAAACGTCTAACTTGAACTCAAAAAAGCAGTTATAAGAAAATCAATGTCCTTTTTTAAATGCTTTGAGCGTGTTTTCAAGCAGCATTGTTATCGTCATTGGTCCTACGCCGCCGGGCACGGGAGTCATGGTTATATTCATGTCTTTAACGGAATTGAAATCAACGTCGCCGCACAGTCCGTCGGGAGTTCTATTGATGCCCACGTCAATAACCGTTGCTCTGTCTTTTATAAAATCCTTGTTTAGAAATTTAGGGTTGCCTACGGCTGCGATAACAATGTCGGCATTTTTACACATCTCTTTTAAGTTTTTGGTTTTGGAATGAGCCATTGTTACAGTCGCGTTATTTGCAAGCAGCAACATTGAAAGAGGCTTGCCCACTAAGTTGGACCTTCCGATGACAATTGCTGTTTTCCCCTCAATTGATATGTTTGATTTGTGAAGAAGATATATAACTCCTAACGGCGTGCAGGAAACCAAAATATTTTTCTTAATAATTTCGTCCCAACTTTTTGACAAATTCAAAAGACCCGCGTTAAAAGGATGCAAGCCGTCCACGTCTTTTAAAGGACTTATTGCATTTATGCAGTCTTGGGCATATTCATTGTTTGGAAGGGGCAACTGAAGCAAAATTCCATCAACCTCGGAGCTTTTGTTTAATTCGTTTATTAAAGAGATAATGTCTTCTTTTGAAGAATTCTCATCAAGATTATGATGTAAAGATTGAATACCCGCCTCTTGGCAAGCCTTAATTTTTGACTTTATATATACTTGGCTTGCAGGATTTTGCCCTACTAAAATTGTTGCAAGGCACGGAAACTTTCCTGCTTCTTGTTTGATTTTTTTGACTTGGTCTTTAATTCCTAATCTTAACTCATTTGATATTTTTTTGCCGTCTATTAGTTTCATTGTATCCTCTTAAAATGACATCTCATAATCTCAAAGA
>JAISDY010000110.1 GCA_031264425.1 Endomicrobium sp.
TTTCGGATATGTTAGACAACTACACAGGAATATATAAGGGAATTTTTTCTTCGGCAGATAACAATAAGATACTTACAGAACTGGATTTAAGAGCAGATTATTCTTATACTTTAAGACAAGAATATTTAACGGATAATGGAAGAGTTTTTGAATCATCCGGAAAATGGTATCCATCTGTGGATATAAGTTCTTTTGTTCTAAACAAAAATAAAGATTTGATATTTTATTTCATCAATAAAAATACTATAGAAAAGCTTGGCAATAATGGCGAAAGATTAGAATCGGGTAACTATATATTGAAAAAATAAGGAGATAAAATGAAGTTTTCATCTTATGTAAATACGGCTTTAGCGGCGGCAAAAACGGGAGCAGATGTTTTGCTTAGCCATTACAACGGAAAATTGAATATTGAATACAAAGGAGAAGTAGATCCCGTTACGCAAGCAGATAAAAATGCTCAGAAAGCTGTGATAAAGGTAATTAAAAATATTTTCCCTGAACACGGAGTTTTGGCTGAAGAAGACGGTATAAAAGAAACAGACAAAGATTACTGTTGGATTATAGATCCTTTAGACGGAACGGTAAATTTTGTTCATGGTTTACCTATGTTTTGTGTTTCCATTGGATTAAAATACAAAGATGAAATTATTGCCGGTGTCATTTATGCGCCTGCAATGAGAGAAGTTTTCATAGCTGAAAAAGACAAAGGGGCTTGGCTTAATGGCAAAAGAATAAATGTTTCAAAAAATCAAGATCTTATTAGATCTTTGGCAGCCACCGGCTTTCCGTATTATTTTAGAAAAGACAGTCAAAGGGTAATGAAAAATTTTGACAATATAGTGCATGAAGTACAAGGTATCAGAAGACTTGGATCAGCAGCTTTAGATTTAGCATATGTTGCTTGCGGTCGTTTTGAATTCTTTTGGGAGGAAGGCTTAAAACCTTGGGATAGTGCTGCGGGTATTTTAATGGTTAAAGAGGCGGGTGGTACAATTTCCGATTACGATGGTGGCAAAGACCCTCTATTTAAGGCAACCTTGCTTGCTGCAAACAATCTGACTACGCATAATAAAATTTTCGGAATTATAAATGGAAAAAGATAAGAAAAAGTATGTTTTAAAAATAATAAAAATTTTAAAAGAAACTTTTGGTTATATAAAGTGTCCTCTCAAGTTTTCAAATCCTTTTGAACTTCTTGTTGCTGTGATATTGTCCGCTCAATGTACTGACGAAAGAGTAAACAAGGTAACAGAAAACTTGTTTAAAAAGTACAAAAAATTGCAAGATTATGCTGATGCAGATATATATGAATTTGAAAATTACATAAGGTCAGCGGGTTTTTTTAGAAATAAAGCAAAAAATATAATAAAGTCTGCTCAGATGGTCTTAAATTTATATGATGGAAAAGTCCCGCAAACAATGGAAGAACTCGTTAAACTTCCGGGTGTTGCAAGGAAAACAGCTAATGTTGTTTTGGGGCATGCTTTTTGTAAAGCAGAAGGAATTGCGGTTGACACGCATGTCATAAGAATAGCGAATTTACTCAAACTTACAAAGTACGAAAATCCTGTTAAGATAGAAAAAGATTTAATGACAATAGTTCCTAAACAGTATTGGACTAACTTTTCTCTGCTTATACAGACTTTGGGAAGAAAGGTTTGCAAAGCGAGAAATCCAAACCATGCGGCTTGTCCATTAAACAAAATTTGCCCTTCTGCCAAAAAATCTGTTCCGACGGCATAAGCCGTTTTCTAAATTTGACAAAAATCGCCGCATTTTTATACTATTATCTAAGGCAAATGTAATAAATGCTGATCTTCCTAACTAAAATTATAACATTTCAGCTTAAAATCCATGAGGAGGCGTATTATGGCGGTTAAAGTAGGCATCAATGGTTTTGGTCGTATTGGACGTCTGGTATTTCGCGCAGCTCAAAACAGAAGTGACATTGAAGTTGTAGCTATCAACGACTTAATCAGCGTTGACTATATGGCTTACATGTTAAAGTATGATACTGTTCAAGGACAGTTTAAAGGAAACGTTGAAGTAAAAGACGGCAATTTGGTTGTAAATGGAAAAAGTATTCGCGTAACAGCGGAAAAGAATCCTGCAGATTTGAAGTGGGGAGAAATCGGAGCTGAATATGTTGTAGAGTCAACAGGTTTGTTTCTCTCAAAAGATAAAGCCCAGTCTCACATTGATGCTGGTGCAAAGTATGTGGTAATGTCTGCCCCTTCAAAAGATGATACTCCGATGTTTGTTTGCGGAGTAAACTTAGACTCTTATAAGAAAGGAACTCAGTTTGTATCTAACGCTTCTTGTACGACAAACTGTTTGGCTCCAGTAGCAAAAGTTTTGAACGATAAATTCGGCATTGCAGATGGCTTAATGACAACTGTACATGCCACAACCGCTACACAAAAAACTGTAGACGGACCTTCCGCAAAAGATTGGAGAGGCGGAAGAGCGGCTTCGGGAAACATAATTCCCTCTTCAACAGGCGCAGCAAAGGCAGTGGGAAAAGTAATTCCTCAATTGAACGGCAAATTGACAGGTATGTCGTTTCGCGTACCCACACTTGATGTTTCCGTAGTAGATTTGACCGTAAATTTAGCAAAGCCTGCCACATACGAAGAAATAAAATCAGCAATGAAGTCTGCTTCAGAAAATGAGCTTAAAGGTATCTTGGGATATACTGAAGATGAAGTGGTTTCTTCAGATTTCTTAGGTGACGCTCGTACGTCAATATTTGACGCAAAAGCCGGAATAGCTTTGACTGACAAGTTCGTTAAAGTGGTTGCTTGGTATGATAATGAATGGGGATATTCAAATAAAGTTTTGGAACTTATTGCCTATATGAAGAAAGTAAACGGCTAATTTGTTTCACATAAATTAACAATGCCGGCGCTATTATTATTTGCGTAACTAGTATTGCTAAACTAAGTCCATAAATAACGATAAGACCGCGGCTTGCGCATTAGATTTGCGCTGCGCGGTCTTTGGTCAAAAACGGAGCCTTAAATGAAAAAGACGCTTGCTGATATTGACGTAAAAGGGAAGAAGGTTTTAGTTAGAGTAGATTATAATGTACCTCTTGACGCAAATCTTAAAATAACAAACGATAAAAGAATCATTGCGACTCTTCCTACAATAGAGTATTTATTGAAAAAAAACGCAGCAATAATTCTTATGTCGCATTTAGGTAGACCAAAAGGCAAGGTTATCCCTGAAATGAGTTTGAAGCCCGTAGCCGTTCGTTTAGGCGAAATCTTGGGTAAGCCTGTTAAATTTGTCGGTGGAGACTGTGTAAGCGCAGAGTCTAAAAAAGCGGCAAAAGATTTAAAGCCGGGACAAATTCTCTTACTTGAAAACTTAAGATTCCACCCTGAAGAAGAAGGCAAAAATGCCGCTGGCGAAAAAGACAAATCTGCTATGGATGCTTTTGCTAAAGATCTTGCTTCTATGGGCGAAGTTTTTGTTCAAGATGCGTTCGGAACAGTCCACAGAGCGCATGCTTCAACGGCAGGTATTGTTAATTATATTAAAGATGCCGCTGCAGGATTCCTTGTAGAAAAAGAGTTAAAGTTTTTGGGAGAAGCTCTTGAGAATCCAGTAAGACCTTTCTTGGCGATTCTTGGCGGGGCGAAAGTGTCCGATAAGATAAACGTTATAGAAAATCTCTTAGGCAAGGTGGATGCGATTATCATTGGCGGAGCTATGGCTTACACATTCTTAAAAGCTCAAGGCGTAAGCACAGGGACGTCTTTAGTTGAAGACGACAAACTTGATTTAGCTTTGGATCTTCTTAAAAAAGCCAAAGAGAGAAAAGTTAATTTTCTGCTTCCTGTTGACCATGTTATTACAAACAAAGTGGATTTTGCAAGTAAGAGCGTGCCTTCGGATGCCGTTGTAGAAATTACTGTTGACGAAGCCATACGCGACGGTTTTATGGGTGTGGATATTGGAACCAAATCAATAGAAAAATTTGCTGAAGTCGTTAAATCGGCGAAAACAATAGTTTGGAACGGGCCTTTGGGAGTTTTTGAAATAGATGAATTTTCAAAAGGAACTGTTGAACTTGCGAAAATTGTTGCTGACGCTACAGATGAAGGAGCTATATCTGTTGTCGGTGGCGGCGATTCTGTTTCTGCTGTGAAAAAAGCGGGAGTAGATAAGAGAATAAGCCACATTTCCACAGGTGGCGGAGCGTCTTTGGAATTCTTAGAAGGTAAAGATCTTCCCGGGATAGCCGCTCTTCCGGATAAAAAGTAAAAATAAATACAATGTTCGGTTGGCGTTCCGAATATTTTCCTAATAGAAAACTTAGAGGAACGCCAACAATACATAAATCAAATTTGACACGAGACGATTTTTGTTATAAAATAAATAACATTATGAATCTTTTATTCTTTGCTTTTAAGTTTGTTCATTATTCAGTATGCATAGGATTAATTTTTGTAGTTCTTCTACAGGCAGGAAAAAGTGGAGGAATGAGCGGTATTTTTGGCGGTGGCGGCGGTTCCGATCAAATTTTTAATGCGCCTTCCGGTATGGCTTTTATAAAGAAGTTGACGATAGTTATGGCTTGTATATTTTTGTTTACATCTTTGATGCTTACAAAACTTTCCACAAATATGAGTATGATGTCTATCGTAAATCAACTTTCAAATATCCCTGTAAGCGCTCCGGTGGAGCCTGTAGGTAAGTAGTAAACGCTGGGGTGGCGGAACTGGCATACGCGCACGTTTGAGGGGCGTGTCCTTAACCGGATGCGGGTTCAAATCCCGCCCTCAGCATTTTAA
>JAISDY010000073.1 GCA_031264425.1 Endomicrobium sp.
AGCATCACGACAGCTGTAAGGCAATAGCAATATCTCATAATAACAACAAAATCTATATTGGAGAGGATTGGAATGAGCGTTAAGGATTCTTTTTCGTCTAAATGGGGTTTAATTTTTGCCGCCGCTAGCACTGCAATTGGCTTAGGAAATATATGGCTTTTCCCGTATCGTGTAGGAGAGAGAGGTGGAGCGGCATTTGTAATTCCTTACGTTGTATGCACAATTGCTTTAGGGCTTATTGCTCTAATCGGCGAAATATCCATTGGAAGACTTACGGGTGGCGGACCTGCAACAGCTTTCCAGAAAGTTTTACAATTACGCAATAAAAAAACAGCCTCCGGCGAAACTTTTGGTTGGGTATGTGTTTTTGTTGCTCTTATGCAGGCTGTAGGATATACTCTAGTATTTTCTTGGGTTATACGCTTTACTTTAGGTTCTTTAACAGGATCGGCTTTCAATGCAGCTAGCAGTAACCAATATTATGCCGCTATATCGGGCAATGAGCATGTTCTCTTTTGGATGATTGTAACTTTGCTTACAGCTGCAGTAACCTTGGCAGGCGGTATTAGAAACGGTATAGAAAAAAGTTGTGCCGTAATGCTTCCTGCAATTTTTATTCTTATTATAATATTAGCGATAAGAGTAGCTTTCTTACCTAATGTAGCCGTAGGATATAAATATTTGTTTACACCAGATTGGAATTATATGTTTGATGTGAGAACTTGGATGGTAGCTTTGGGGCAAGTATTTTATTCTTTGTCTTTAAGAGGATCCACAATGGTTACGTACGGTTCTTATACAAAAAAGACCAGCGATATAGTTTCTTCTGCAAAATACATTGTTTTTGCAGACACATTTGTTTCTATACTAGCCACATTTATGATTATACCTGCAGTATTTGCTTTTGGAAAAGATTTAAATAGTGGTCCTGCTCTTTTGTTTATAACTTTACCTGAAATATTTAAATCTATCCCTTTTGGGCAATTCTTTATGTTTGCATTCTTCTTGGCAATATTCTTTGCAGCCTTAACATCTTTTATAGGGCAACTTGAAGTGGTTGTTCAGGCTTTACATGATAAATTTAAGCTCCCACGTCTTTTGGCTGTATTTCTTGTCTCTACGGTTACAGTCTTGCTGTGTAAGATATTTGTTGTAGGCAATATAAAGAAGGTTATTGATCTATTGTCCTTACATTTGATTCCTTTATGTGCTTTGGGGAGTGCTATTTTCTTCTTCTGGATTGTTCCAAAGCACCTTGTTTTACAGGAAATTCAAAGTGGACATTCAAAACCTGTTGGGAAATGGATTGTTCCAATGGGACGCTATGCTTTATGCGGAATGATTTTATTTATATATATATTAACTATTTTTAAGATATAGTAATATAATATTTTTAAGCCGTTGTGCCAAAATCTTGGCACAATGGCTTTTTCTATCCCTTTTGCTTCAGATTTTCAATAAAAAATGGTTTTTGTTGACATATTACAAGCAAAATAGTTAAATATCGGCATAAATAATACTGTAAACTTTCTATTAAGGAGCAAATATGCACTCTATCTACGACTATTATGGTGAACTAGTTTTTTCAAGAAAAGTAATGGAACAAAAGCTTAGTAAGAACATTTTTAAAAAACTTACGGCAACTATTGATAACTTAGAGCCTTTAGATCAATCTATAGCCAGTGAAGTTGCCCATGCAATGAAAGAATGGGCTCTTGAAAATGGCGCAACGCATTTTACGCATTGGTTCCAGCCTCAAAGAGGCGGCACTGCTCAGAAACACGACTCTTTTATTGATTATGGCGAACATGGAGAAATAATAGGAAGGTTTTCTGCATCTCAGCTTGTTCAATCTGAGCCTGACGCTTCTTCTTTCCCTTCAGGCGGAATAAGGTCAACATTTGAAGCAAGAGGATATACTGCTTGGGATCCAACATCTCCCGTATTTCTTCTTGAAGCCGGTAAAACAAAAACTTTGGTAATACCTTCCGTTTTCCTTTCTTGGACCGGCGAAGTCTTAGATCTTAAAACTCCTTTTTTAAGATCTCTCTCTACTTTAAATGAAAAAGTAATAAATTTACAGAAATTTCTTGGAAATAAAAATGCAAAACAAGTTAAGGTTTATGCGGGTATAGAGCAAGAATATTTTCTTCTTTCAAAAGAATTGGTTAAATCAAGACCTGATATTACTGTTACCGGTAGAACCATTTTTGGCGCCCAGCCGGCTAAGGGACAACAAATGGAAGACCACTATTTTGGTAACATTAAGGATAAAGTTTTAGAGTTTATGGAAGACGTTGACCATCAGCTTTACAGAAAAGGTATTCCTATAAAGACAAGGCACAATGAAGTTGCTCCAAATCAGTTTGAGCTTGCGCCCCTCCATCAAGAAGCAAATCTTGCCATAGACAATAACCTCCAAATAATGGAAATTTTAAAAAAAGTTGCCGCCAAGCACAACATGGTTGCTTTATTGCATGAAAAACCTTTCTCAGGCGTAAACGGCTCTGGCAAACACTTCAACTGGTCCATAGGAGACAATACCGGCGCAAACTATTTTGAACCGTCAAAATCCCCTCTTAAAAATGTGTCGTTCTTGCTGACTATAAGCGCAGTGCTGTTAGGCGTTAAGAAGTTTGGAGGAGTTTTAAGAGCTACTGTGGCGGATGCTGGGAATGATCACAGGCTTGGCGCGAACGAAGCTCCACCGGCAATTATGTCTGTATATCTTGGAGACTATGTAAATGAAATTTTAGATTCTATAGAAAAAACTCATACAATAAACGAAAAGGCTGTAAACGAAATAACTTTGGGCGTACAAAATCTTCCTAAAGTAAACAAGGATTACTCCGACAGAAACAGAACTTCTCCTGTGGCGTTTACAGGGAATAAGTTTGAGTTTAGAGCTTTAGGTTCTTCATCAAACCCTGCTGAAGCGGGAACGGTGTTGAATTTTATAGCGGCATATGGGTTTGATGAAATTTATAAGAGAATTGAAGCAAAGAAAGGTGACGGAGACGTAAAAAAGAAAGCCTTAGAAGTTATAAAAGAAATACTTATTGAAACAAAAGACATAAGATTTGAAAAGAATGGATATTCGCAACATTGGCACAAAGAAGCGCAAAAGAGAGGATTGCCTAACGCTAAGAATACGCCTGCAGCTTTAAAACTTTTGCTTGATAATGAAGTGATAAAAACTTTTGCAAAGTACGGGATACTTACTGAAAGGGAGCTAAAATCTAAGGTAGAAATAAAACTTGAGAACTATATAAAGACAAAAGAAATTGAATATAGATACTCAGTAAAAGTAGCAAACACATTGATGCTTCCTGCAATATTAAAACAAATAAATGCTTTGGCAAAAGCAAGCAAAAACTTAAACAAGCTGGATATAAAATCTGATTCTTTTGAAAAAGAACTTAAAAGTTTGATTAATATTTATGACAAAGTCAAAAAACTTGTTGCGGAAATGGAAACTTTCCTTGTGCTAGAACACAAAGATGTCCATGAAACAGCAGAAAAGTTTGCGTCTCAAGGGGTGGAAATTTTGGCTAAATTAAGAGAGCAAATTGATTCTGCCGAAGATTTGGTAGCAGACGAATTCTGGCCTATGGCAAGTTATCAAAAGCTTTTGACTGCTTTTTAATTTCATCCTAAATAATTAGCAGTCTTATAAAGGTTCCCTTCAAAAAATAAAAGCCCTAATAAAAATTATTAGGGCTTTCTATATTTTCTCTTAAAGTTTATCGGAAAGATTCCCCTTTTGGAACTTTTTCCTATACCAGATAACCTCATGTAGTTAAGTTATACACAATGTAAGACGTGTCATATAAAAAGAGAACCAGTATGCTGGCTCTCTTTTTGTGTAGATAGAAGTTAAACTATATAATCTTAAAATTGTACTCCGAGTTTTAAACCAAGTTCGTGAGATTTCCCTGTAACGACACCTTTTTTAAAGGTATTTTGGTTATCTTCATTCACTTTTATTTCACATTCTCCATAATCCACAAATCTATAAAAAGGAGTTAACTTAAACATTAATCTATTATTAGCAACATCTTTTGAAATATTACCGACTAACTGAAAAACGTGTCCATCGTGCCATTCGTCTATAGAGATAGGATAGGAGAACTCAATTGAGTCTTCGCTAATAATAAAGTCATACTCTATATCTAAACCGAATTTCCAGCCAGAAATCAGGGAATACTCTGTTCTAACGCCAAGAGGGCAAGAGAAAAAACTGTTTATTTGATACTCATCTATTAAATTTTCAATCTCTTTTAAATGAAAAGAGATAGTTTGCAAATTGAATCCGGAAAAAGGACCAATCTTCAAACAGCCTTTGTCATCCTCGTGTACCGGTAACATTATTCCAAGTTTTTCTTTCCATTCAAAAAGAGAAGCCTTGTCTAAATTAGTATCCTTATTTGAAGATTTGAACTTTCCCCTACCCTTTGCAAAATATAACGATCCCTCATGAAAAAAGCCGCTTTCAAACTGTTTCTCGTAACCAAAAGAAATCCCAGTCAACCCTAATTTGCATTTGGATTCTACAGAATTACCATCAATATTAGTTTTTAGATTGTATGAATAATTTAAATAATTAAACTGAAATAAGTAACTCCATCTTCTTTTG
>JAISDY010000111.1 GCA_031264425.1 Endomicrobium sp.
GTTCCATCAAAAAGATAGCCTTCTTTTTGCTTCAATAAAGCTTCAAGTTTAATTGACTTGCCAGCTGCATGTAAAACTGAATCTAACTTTATCGTATTTGTGTCAACATACACATAAGCGTCGGTTATATTGAAAAACGCTGTTCCTTGTTTAATTAAAACCTCATTTATATGAACGTCAATACTCATTTCCGGAAGTTTTAAAACGGCTTTCTTTTCGCTTGGGTTTAGAGCCGAAACATCTTGATTTTCTTTTAAATCAATCTCCATGTTGGATATTTCAATTTGTCTTATGCTTCCTAAAGGAGAGAAAAAATTAAAAAGGAATTTAAATAGATTTAATTTGAAAGTAATTTTTCGGACTTTTATAACGTCGTCGGCTTCAACATCTTTAAGAGATAGTTTAAACGGAGATAGTGAAAAGTTACCTATGGATATGTTATGTCCGGTTTTGACGCTTACATATTTTTGCAAGTAAGGAACTAAAAAAAGCCCCCTTGCGCAGTACACGGAAATAGGCAAAACTAAGACAATAAAAAATATTATAATCTTTCGCATACGCGCCTTAAAATCTATAAAGTTTTTTCGGCAGATAAATAATTTAATATTAATTAAACAAATCTCTGCCGATTATAAACAAAATTATTTAATCGGTGTGCCTGACGAATGAGCTAAAGCTTTAAACTCTTTTATAAGTTTAGCCGTTATTTTGCCGGGTTTGCCGTCGCCAATAGTTCTTGAATCAACCGCAACGACAGGAATTATTTCAGCAGCCGTCCCCGTTAAAAAACACTCGTCGGCAGTGTAAACCTCATACAAACTTAAGCGTGCTTCTTTTACAGAAATTCCCGATTTGTTTTTTGCAAGCTCTATAACCGCGTCTCTCGTTATTCCTATCAATGCGCCTTCAGAACCTGCCGGAGTATAAAGAATGCCGTTTTTTACTATAAATATATTGTCGCCAGTACATTCCACGACATATCCTTCGGCATTTAACATAATAGCCTCGGCGGCACCGCTTCTTACAGCCTGCATTTTCGCAAGAATATTGTTCAAATAGTTAAGAGATTTGATATTTGGACTTAGAGAATCTTGCCTTATTCTTCTAGTGGAAACCGTTACAATTTCCATACCTTTTTCATAGAATTCTTCCGGATAGAGTTTAATCTGATCCGCTATTATTATTACAGAAGGAGGTTTCGTGCAATTTCTGGGATCAAGACCTAAATCGCCGCACCCCCTTGTAACGATAAGCCTTATATAAGCGTCATTAATCTTATTTGCCAAAATGGTTTTTATTAAAGCTTTTTCTATTTCTTTTTTATGCATCGGAATTTCTAAATTAATAGCTTTAGCCGAAGACCAAAGTCTTTCCAAATGCTCTTTTAATCTAAAAACTCTTCCATTATAAGCTCTTATGCCTTCAAAAATACCGTCGCCGTAAAGAAAACCGTGGTCAAACACGGAAATTTTTGCTTCTCCCTTTTCAATTAACTTCCCATCAAGAAAAATTTTCATCTACATGTTCTCCTTAATATGCAAAATACAAATTATGCTTATAATACGCATCCATCAACAAGTCTAATTATTCTATCAGCTTTTTGAGCAAGACCTTCGTCGTGCGTTACAAGAACCAAAGTAGCGCCTATGTCCGCCGTTACGTCAAACAGCAATTTTTCTATTTCAAGACCCGTCTGCCCGTCCAAATTACCGGTAGGTTCGTCCGCAAAAATTATGCGAGGATTATTTATTAAGGCTCTTACAACAGCCGCTCTTTGTTGTTCTCCGCCAGAAAGCTCTGAAGGATAATGATCTTGCCTGTGCAAAAGTCCAGCTTTGCTTAAAATATCTTGCGCTTGTTTTAATTTTGATTTTTTATCTTTCCAAACAGGAATGAGAATATTCTCCAAAACTGTGAAGTCAGGCATAAGATAATGGAACTGGAAAACAAAACCTATATAATCTCTTCTAATGATGCGCAAGTATTTATCGTCTCTGTCAAAACAATCAACTCCATCTATGTAAACCTTTCCCGAAGTAGGTCTGTCCATCAATCCTAAAATATGCATCAATGTGCTTTTCCCAGCTCCTGACGGACCGGTCAAGGCGACTTTTTGCCCAGACTTTATTTCCAAATTTATATTTTTTAATATTTTAACATCGGCGGAGTTTTTTTTAGCATACTGTTTGTTTAAATTTTCAGCTTTTATATTCATAGTTAATTCCGATAAAAATCGCTAACCGTATCTTATGGCTTCAAGAGGATCTAATTTTGCAACTTGTCGCGCAGGATAAAGACCTGCCAATACTGATATAACAAAAGTGCTTATAGCTACTGTCAATATGTCCAAAGGAATTATAGAAACTGGAAGTTTATCAACATAGTAAACGCCTTTTGGAAGTTTAAATATATCAAGATATTTTAATGCAAAACTTACAGAAACCCCGAGGATTATTCCAAATACTGTTCCTAACGAGCCAACAATAAGCCCTTCGTAAAAAAATATTTTTGAAATAGAATAATTTGAAAATCCCATAGCGGACATTATCCCTATTTCTTTTGACTTCTGAACGCTTAAAAGCAAGAGGTTGGAAATAACGTTAAACGCCGCGACAATTATTATAAGCCCCAAAATAAGAAACATCATTATTTTTTCAAGCCTCAATGCCGAAAAAAGATTTTTATTCATATCAAACCATGCTTTTGCTTTGTAAGGATAGGACAAATCTTTTTGAATCTCTGCTGCAGTTAGCGACGCTTTCTCAACATTAGTCGTATGTATGTCAAGCCCAGTAACGGAATCAGGCATTGAAAATAAACTTTGCCCCTCTTTTAAATCTATAAATCCCAAAGAAGAATCAAAGTCATACATTCCAGACTGTATTACTGCGGAAACGTTAAATTTATACATTGTGGGAATACTTCCCAAACTTGTGGGAAACATCAAAATAACTTCGTCACTCGCATCCGTAGAGATGTTTTTTGCAAGCTCGCAACCCAATATTATTGATCTCTTGCCAATATTTTCACCGTTAAATTTAACATCTGAAACAACAATCTGCTTTGAAAGGTTTAAAATTTTATCTTCTCTGGAATAATCTATAGCTTTTATTATTATGCCGGCTGAAGAGGAAGAATCAATACCTCTTACAATACCCTGCTTATATATAAACGGCAACACACTTGCGACATTTTTATTACCTTTTATTTTATCTTCCACAGAAATATAATCTTCAAAAGATTCCCCATCGCCTCTTGTTACCAGTATATGCGGTTGTATACCTAAAATTTTATTTCTTATATCACTCTGAAAACCGCTCATAACCGCAAGAGTTATGACAAGAGAAGCAACTCCCAAAGCTGTGCCTCCTACGGCTATAAAAGTAGTAAGCAAAGAAAAAAAAGCCTTTTTTCTTGCTTTTAAATATCTTACAGCTATAAAAAACTCAACTGACATTGCGCTCATAAAACTTTACTCTGGTCTCATGGCTGGAAAAGTTATAACTTCTCTTATAGATTCCACGCCGGTCAACACCATAACAAGCCTGTCTATGCCTATGCCCAAACCTCCCGTTGGAGGAAGTCCTTGCTCTAAAGCAAAAATAAAATCTTCATCATAAGGCATAACCTCATCATCGCCTTTCTTTTTGGTTTCCATCTGTTGGGCAAATCTTGTTCTCTGCAGTTGAGGATCATTAAGCTCGGAATACGCATTCCCTATTTCCATTCCGTTTATGTAAAGCTCAAAGCGTTCGGCTATTTCCGGTTGATCAAATTTAACCTTTGAAAGAGGAGAATAAATGGCGGGATAGTCTATAACGAAAGTCGGACTTTTTAAATTTGGTATAACTTTCTCGTCAAAAACCTGATCTAAAATCTTCTTGTCCGTAGCGTTTTTAGGTAAATCTAAATTAAAATGTTTTACCTGATCAAACATTTTTCCGCTTTCAACATAAGGCAATAAATCAAGCCCCGTATATTCTTTTATCAAATCAAACATTTTCGCTCTTCTAAACTCAAGTTTAAGTTCAGGATTTACCTTCTCCGAGGCAGATTTAATCAATGTTTCAGTCAAATCCATCATATCGTTGTAATCGGCATATGCTTGGTAAAGCTCCATCATTGTAAACTCCGGATTGTGATTTTTATCAATTCCTTCGTTTCTAAAGTTTCTGCCTATTTCAAAAACTCTGTCCATTCCGCCGACAACTAAACGCTTCAAGAAGAGTTCTGGAGCGATTCTTAAAAATAAATCTATATCCAAGGCATTGTGGTGTGTTACAAAAGGTCTTGCGTTAGCTCCGCCTGCCAAAGACTGCAAAATTGGAGTTTCAACTTCTATAAAGCCTAATTCTTCAAGTTTATGTCTTATGGCAGAAATAACCATACTTCTTTTCACAAAAACATTTTTAACTTCACTATTGGCTATCAAATCCAAATATCTTTGTCTGTATCTCGTCTCTGTATCTTTAAGACCATGCCATTTCTCCGGAAGAGGTCTAAACGCCTTTGTAAGCATTGTCCATTTTTCTACCATTATGCTCAGTTCGTTTGTTTTTGTTTTAAAAGGAATACCTTCAACGGCAATAAAGTCGGATGTGTCAACCATATTCTTGAAAAGTTTATATTCCTCCGCTCCGACTTTATCAGCTCTGACATATATCTGAATCTTGGAATATCCGTCTCTTATGTCAAGAAAGGCGGCTTTACCCATGTTCCTGTAAGTCATTACTCTTCCCGCAGCTTTAACTTTTACATCTGAGACTTGTTCTTTTCCAAGAGATGCGAACTCTTTTTGTATATCGGCAATATTTTTATCCAAAAAATATTTAGCGGGATAAGGATTTATTCCCGCTGCCGCAAAGTCTTTTGCTTTTTGTTTCCTCTGCTGAATTATTTGCTCTATAGGAGTTGCCGCCTGCTGCTGTTCTTTCTTTTCCATTTGTCGTACTTTCCTCTGTTGCATATTATTTTAAATTTTAACAGTTTTATCTTGAGAATTGTATCATTTTTTAATAATACAGTCAAAATAAATTTTTCAATTTTTTATTTAAAAATCAATCAATTTCTTTCCTATTAAAGAATCTATATTTTCTATGATATTTGAAGGGATTTCAAGGATTGAACACGCATTCTTTATAGGCAAAATTATGCTGAAAGGCCTTACTTGTTTTATAACATTTACAACTTTATCTTTTTTATCCAAGAAAATAATATCTAAGTCAAAACGCATAAAAAATGTGTGTATTGATTTGCAATTTTTGAATAATAACGCATAATCGGCGTCTTTCTTAAACATAAAACTGACAAATCTTTGACAAAAAGTCTCTGCAACAACTATCCTTATATTCAAATTTAATCTTTCCATAAGCTCAAAAATCAAGCTCCCTAACAAAAAATATTGTATAATTTCATATATGAAGAAGAATATAATATTCTTATCCTTCTTTACACTCATTTTTATCTGCGGAATTTTTTATCCGATAGTAAATTTGCTTTCAAAAGATAAAGTGAAAAATTTACAAAATCTTACATTGGAAAAAGCTCAAACTGCGCTAATAACGACAATTCCTTATTTGAACAAAGCGATCCAAAACTCCGACGACATCAGCCTTCTTGCAAACATTGAGTCTCTAGCAAACGTCCCAAATATAACGTCTTGTTTTATACTTGATAAAAATAGCAAAGTTATTATACACAATAACATAAACGAGTGGAACACTGAAAAACACACCGATATTTATAATGAAGCCGTTATGCATAGAAAAGAACATATTTAGGAAATGCCGGACGATAATTTTTTTCTGTTATCGGAACCAGTGGCAAACGATTATACTCTGTTGTGCGTAGTTTCCATTCAAAAAAGCAAAGAAATCGCCAAATACTGGCAAATAAAGTATTACTCTATAGCTTCAGCTGTAGCGATGCTGATTATTATCATTTTTTACTTTCTTTCAAAAGTCTTAATACTTTTTCCTTTCAACAGAATAAAAAAGAGTCTTGAAAATAAGTCGGGAAATGAAATAAACGAAAAATATAATGAAATAACGGACATTTTTACAACGGAAAGAGATAAAATCTCAAAGAAAATAGAAAAACTTGAAGAAGATAATGAAAGTTTAATTGAAATTATT
>JAISDY010000022.1 GCA_031264425.1 Endomicrobium sp.
CAAAGATAGTGGAAACAGCAAGACGCACAGGTGCGGCAATAACCGGACCGGTACTTTTGCCTACTAACATTAAAAAATATACGGTAAATAGATCTGTACATACTGACAAAAAATCCCGTGAACAATTTGAAATGAGAATTCATAAGAGGTTGTTTGACATTCGCGAACCTTCTTCAAAAACAGTTGAAGAACTTATGAAGCTTGATTTGCCCGCAGGTGTTGATATTGAAATCAAGATGTAAGTAAATAACGAAAAAACAGTAGAGAGATAATATGTTAAAATCAATCATTGGAAAAAAAGTAGGCATGACGCAGGTTTTTGACGATAAGGGAAATCTTATACCTGTGACTGTAGTAGAAGCAGGACCTTGCGTGGTAACAGGAGTCTGCACAGCTGAAAAAGACGGATATACCGCAGTTCAGCTTGGCTTTGACAATGCTAAAGAAAAAAATCTTAACAAATCAAAGTTGGGGCTATTCAAAAAGAATAATATTGCTCCCAAAAAAGTTGTTAAAGAGTTTAGAGTTGCAGATATAGCCGAATTTTCTGTAGGACAAGAAATAAAAGCTGATATTTTTAAAGCTGGCGACTATGTGGACGTGTCCGCAGTAACAAAAGGTAAGGGATATGCAGGCGTTATAAAAAGACATAATTTTGGCATGCAGCCCACAACGCACGGTCAGTCTGATAGAACCAGAGCAAGAGGCTCTAGCGGCGGACAGGGACCTCAAAAAGTGTTGAAGGGTATGAGAATGTCTGGACATTTGGGCAACGAATTTGTTACAATACAAAAATTGCTCGTCGTAAATGTTGACGCAGAAAAAAATGTTTTGCTTATTAAGGGCGCTGTTCCTGCCGTTAAGACGGGAACATTGTTTATAAGCAATACGCTTAAAAAGATTCCTGTTGTTAAGGAAATAAAAAATAAAAATACTAAGAAAAAGTAAACTGTCAAAACAGTAGTTGTGGGGCATCATAAAACTAGTACAAATTACATTTCATAGATTTTTTATTAGAGCTCGCTCTACTGAGACAGTGGAAAAATTTAAAGTAAAATGTGTAAGGAAGAATAATTATTATTGTAAAGAGAGAAAAAATGAAGACAATAGGTGTTTGTATTTATAACGCAAAAGGTCAAGAAAAAGGAGAGATGGAACTTCCCGCTTTTTTTAATACGGAAGTTTCCCCTGCTCTTTTGCACGAAATTACAACGGCATATTTGAATAATCAAAGATCTGGAACGCATAAGACAAAAACAAGAGGCGAAGTGTCTTTCTCGGGAGCAAAGCCTTGGAAACAAAAAGGCACTGGCAATGCTAGAGCGGGACAGAGAAATTCTCCTTTGTGGAGAAAGGGCGGAATCATTTTTGGTCCACAGCCTAGAGATTATTATACAAAGATGTCAAAACAAAAAAGAAAACTTTCTTTGAGCATGGCTCTTTCAGCCCAATTGCAGAACGGCAATGTCATAGTTTTAGACTCTGTAAATCTTGACGAAGCTAGAACAAAAAAAGTTGCAGAGCTTTTGAAAAATCTTAAACTTGAAGGTAAAAAGGTTGTTTTTGCAGTTTCTCACAACGCAGATTTTAGGCTTGCGGCAAGAAATATAAAAAATGTGGTAGTGGAAAACATAAAGAATATCAATGCGTATCAAGTTCTTTGGGCGGATAAATTGGTTCTTACGCCTGAAGCGGTTGATTCAATAAAAGAAAGACAGTCCATATAAGAGATTGTCTTTTAGTATTAGGAAATAACAATGGATATGAGAAATATTATTAAGAAACCTATCGTAACGGAAAAAGCCGCTGTTTTGAAAGAAAAACACAACAAATATACTTTTGTTGTGGATAAAGACGCCAATAAGTTCCAGATAAAACAGGCTGTTGAGTCTTTGTTTAATGTGAAAGTTGAAAGCGTTCATACTTCCAACTACTTGGGAAAGAACAAGAGAATGGGTATGCATGCAGGATACAGAAGCGATTGGAAGAAAGCTATAGTAAAACTTGGCGAGGGTCAAGAAATTCAAATGGTCGAAGAGGCTTAATTAAAATAAGCTTAGCGGACGGCAATCAAGAAACGATTGCTAAAGAAACAAATATGGGCGCGCATAGATATATGCAATTTAAACATGATAGATTGCTTAGCCCGATAACAGGAAAAAGAAATGCCGATTAAAACATTTAAACCGTACACTCAGTCCAGAAGACAGATGTCAGTTTCAGATTTTTCTGATATTACAAAAACAGAGCCTGAAAAATCCTTAACCAGAATTATAAAGAAAAAAGGTGGTCGTAACAATACTGGTCAGGTAATGGTTCGCTTTAGAGGTGGCGGTCATAAAAGATTTTACAGAATAATAGATTTCAAAAGAGACAAATTCAATATTCCCGCCGAAGTAATGGCAATTGAATACGATCCTAACCGTTCAAGCAGAATAGCGCTTCTGCAATATCAGGACGGAGAAAAAAGATATATAATTCAGCCTGTGGGCGTTAAAGTTGGAGATTCCTTGATGTCCGGACCGGATGCCGAGATAAAACCGGGAAACTCTCTTCCTCTTACGAATATTCCCGTAGGTACTTTCATACATAACTTGGAACTTGTCGCGGGAAAAGGCGGACAGCTTGTTCGTTCAGCTGGAGCTGCGGCTCAGCTGCTTGCTAAAGAAGGCGATTATGCTCACGTAAGAATGCCTTCTGGCGAAATAAGGCTTAACCGAGTAAATTGTTATGCAACAATAGGTCAGGTAGGAAATTTGGACCATGAAAACATTACGGTAGGGTCTGCAGGAAGAAACCGCCACATTGGTAAAAAGCCTCATGTTCGCGGAACTGCAATGAACTCTGTTGACCATCCTCACGGAGGAGGCAGAGGTAGATCTAAAGGTAACAACCAACCCAGAAGCCCTTGGAACCAACCTGCTAAAGGTTTCAAGACAAGACCTAAGAAAGTTTGGGATTGGGTAATAGTAAGCCATCGTAATAAAGCTAAGAAGCAATAAGAAGTAAGCGGAGGAAAAAATAAATGAGTCGTTCGACGAAAAAAGGTCCATATGTTGATGAAAAGCTTTTGAAGAAAATGCAAAAGCTTAACGAAGCCGGAGAGAAAAAAGTTATAAAGACGTGGGCAAGATCAAGTGTTATAACTCCGGAATTCGTAGGTCATACCGTAGCAATACATAATGGCAAGAAATTTTTACCTATATTTATATCGGAACAAATGGTAGGTCATAAACTTGGCGAATTTGCTCCGACAAGAGTTTTTAAAGGTCACGGCGGAATGACAAAGCAGGAAACATCTCTAACGTAAAAAACATCTTGAGCTTTAAAAACATAAACAGACAATGGTCGCTGTAAGGCGATTGTCAAACAGAGAAAAAGGATATAAAGATGGAAGCAAAGGCAACAGCAAAATTTGTTAGATATACTCCAAGAAAAGTTAATCAAGTTCTTTCTCTTATCAGAAATAAAAAAGTTGAGAAAGCGTTTGAAGTTCTTTCTTTTCTTCCTAAGTCTGCCGCGACGCTCGTTGAAAAAGTTTTAAAAAGCGCGACTGCAAATTCAGGAAAGCTAAGTGATTTTTCAAAACTAAAAATTAAAGAAGCATGGGTAGGCAATGGACCTATATTGAAAAGAATGAGACATGGTCCGCAGGGTAGAGGTATGCCGATAAAGAAGAGAACGGCTCATCTTACGATAATCGTTACCGATGCGGGCGTTTCTGACGGAAAGAGAAAGAAAAAAGCGTCTAAAATGGTAAAAGCCGTTGAAGCAAAGTAAGATAAAATTTTTTAGGAAAGGTAGAAAACATGGGTCATAAAGTACACCCCAAAAGCGTAAGATTAGGATATATTAAAGATTGGGAATCTAAATGGTTTAATTTAAAAGAGATGCCCGATTTTATAGAGGAAGATCGCCGCATAAGAGTTTATTTAAAAAACAAACTCAAATTGGCTTCCGTGTCTAAAATTGTTATTGAAAGACCTGGAAAATATTTGCGCGTAAATATTTATACTTCTCGCCCCGGAATTGTTATTGGTAAAGGCGGGCAAGGAATAGAAAACTTGAGAAAAGAAGTTGAATCCATGACTATGAAAAAAACTTTCGTAAATGTTATGGAAATAAAAAGAGCTGAAATTGACGCTCAGCTTGCGGCTGAAATCATAGCGTTTCAGTTGGAGAAACAGATAGCGTTCAGAAGAGCAATGAAGAAAACCATTGAAAAAGCTATGGCTGCGGGCGCACAAGGAATAAAAGTTATGGTTTCTGGAAGGCTCGGTGGAGCGGAAATTGCAAGAACTGAGTGGCTTAAAGAAGGAAGAATTCCTTTGCAGACTTTCAGAGCCGACATAGATTATGGTTTTTCTGAAGCATATACAACGATGGGTCAGATCGGTGTTAAAGTTTGGATATTTAAAAAAGAACTTTTCAAGAAAACAGCTAAAGAATTGCTTGAAGAAGCAAAGCTTGTTGATACTGCTGCATCGTCTGAACAAACGCTCAAGCAGGAAGAATCCAAATAAATTTTAAGACATAAAGACAGAGGACATTTATATGTTGATGCCAAAAAGAGTTAAATATAGAAAGACGCACAGGGGAAGAATGAAAGGTAAAGCTAAAGGCGGTACCTTTTTGGCTTTTGGTAAGTATGGTCTTCAAGCTCTTGAACCTGTATGGATAAACAGCAACCAAATAGAAGCGGCGCGTGTTACGCTTGCTAGATTTATAAAGAAAGGCGGAAAGGTTTGGGTCAGAATATTCCCTGATAAGCCAATCACAAAAAAGCCTGCGGAAACGAGAATGGGTAAAGGAAAAGGCGATCCGCAGTTTTGGGTCGCTGTAGTAAAGCCGGGAAGAATAATGTTTGAAATGGAAGGTATTCCGGAAGCTGAAGCGAGAAAAGCTTTGACTCTTGCTTCAAACAAACTTCCCATACACACAAAAATTTTAGTCAGAGCGGATATTTGAGGATAAGATGAAAAGTAAACTTTGGAATGATATAAAGAATATGGCGGACGTAGAGCTTAGCGCAAAACTTGGCGAATTGCAGGATAAGCTTTTCAAATTAAAGTTCCGTCATTCGACGGCTCCTGTAAAAAATCCTCTTGAAATAAGAGAGATTAGAAGAAATATTGCAAGGATTAAAACTCTTATAGCTCAGAAGAAAGAGTCCAAATAAGACAAAATAATAGGAAGGAACAATGTCAGAACATGGAAAACGCAAGAGCCGTATAGGCATAGTTGTAAGTGATAAAAGCGACAAAACAAGATTGGTTTCTATAGAGAGAACATACCGTCATTCTTTGTACGGTCGTGTTCTCCGCAGCAAAAATAAATTTGCCGTACACGATGAAAAGAATGAATCTCGTCTAGGCGATAAAGTTG
>JAISDY010000031.1 GCA_031264425.1 Endomicrobium sp.
GGAACTTCTTTGCAAGAGGCAAGAGATATTTTGCAAAGCAAAAAAGTTGAAAAGTTGCCTCTAGTGGATGATAATTTCGTTTTAAAAGGTCTTATTACAATTAAAGACATAGAAAAGTCCATACGTTATCCTAATTCCACAAAAGATGAAAAAGGCAGGCTTATAGTGGGAGCAGCCATTGGAATAACAAAAGACATGCTTGAAAGAGCAAAAGCTCTGATTGATGCCAATGTGGACGTTATCGTTATAGACACAGCCCACGGACATAGCCAAGGAGTGCTTGAAGCTGTAAAAAAAGTAAAAGACGCTTATCCACAACTACAAATAATAGCGGGAAACATTGCCACGAGTAAGGCAGCAGAAGACTTGATTAAGGCGGGAGCAGACGCTATAAAGGTGGGAATTGGACCCGGAGCCATATGCACGACAAGAGTTGTCACAGGCATAGGAGTACCTCAGATAACCGCGGTTTACGACTGCGCTCAAGCCGCTGAAAAATACGGCGTGCCCGTAATAGCCGACGGTGGAATTAAATATTCAGGCGATATACCAAAAGCTATCGCTGCCGGCGCAAGCGTATGTATGATGGGATCGTTATTTGCGGGAACGGCTGAAAGCCCCGGAGAAGACATAATTTTTAACGGACGAGCATTTAAGACATACAGGGGAATGGGTTCCTCCTCTGCTATGGCGGCAGGAAGCAGCGACAGATATTTTCAGGAAAATTCAAAGAAATTGGTAGCTGAAGGCGTAGAAGGACGCGTACCTTATAGGGGCGCAGTCGGCGACGTGGTATATCAGTTAATCGGCGGTCTTAGAGCGGCTATGGGTTATTGTGGAGTGAAAACAATTCAAGAGCTTAGAGAAAAAGGACAGTTTGTTAAAATAACTTCGGCGGGGCTTACTGAAAGCCACCCTCATGACATATTTATAACGAAAGAAGAAAATAACTATTCAGGAAACAAGTGTTAATACATAGAGACGATTAAAGGTTTTGCGATAAAATGAAAGAGCATTATGAAAAAATTGAGCTTACAAAAGAACAAAAAGCGCAAGTAGCGAGAAAATTAGAAAGATATTTAAGAGAAAACCGCTATACGTATATTGGAGTTCTTAAATCAGAACTTTTCATAGATTTTATTTCCGAAAACATCGCTCCTTGTTACTATAATAAAGCTCTTTCTGATTCTATAGCTCTGATGAAGGATAGAATTGAAGATCTTTATTCTCTTATGAAGGAAGAAAATAGTTTATGTTTGACAACTTAATAGCATTCTTTTTACTTGCAGGACTTGGAGTATTTTTTAAATGGAAAAAACCCGGAAACGTAGATCCCGACCAAGCAAGACATGTTATAAACACAACAATAATCAAATTTTTCTTGCCGGCACTGTGTTTTAAGGTTATAGCAACCTCGCCGATAGATATAAATACTGTACTGGTTCCCGTCACGGCAGTTTCAACGATACTACTGTCAATTTTATTATCTTTTATCGTTTACACCATATTTGAGAAGTTTGTATCTCTGCATAAAAAAGAAAAAGGGGCGCTAATATTAGGATCATCTTTTGGAAATGTAACGTTTCTGGGGCTTTTATTTCTTAGTGGGCTTTATGGAGAAAGCGTAGTAAAATATGTTCTTTTGTACGACTTTCTCGCCACTACGCCTTTATTGTGGCTTGTTGGTACTACAATAGCATCTTATTACGGAAAAGAGAGTAAACTAAACGTAAGAGAAGGCTTGAAAATAATAGCAGAAATGCCGCCTATGTGGGCGCTTGTGGCAGGGTTCATAGTAAACTTTTCATCTATATCTCTACCTAGTTTTTTCTTAAAAACTTTAGAACTTATGTGTCTCCCAATAGTCCCCTTAATGGTATTTAGCGTTGGGCTTGCTTTGACTATGCCAAAAATTAAACATGCCGTAATTGCAATGCCCGCAATTATAATTAAATTGTGCTTTGTACCTTTAATATCTTTTACAATAGCTTACTTTTTAGGAATGGATGGACTTGCTTTAAAATCTGCCATTATGGAAGCAGCGATGCCGACAATGGTGTTGACCTTAGTTGTATCCTCACATCATAAACTTGACCACGCATTGTCAGCTCTTATAATTTTGTTTACAACCGCATCGGCTTTTATTACGCTTCCTTTAACATCTTGGTTGATAAGAAATTTTTAGATTTAACCTTTAAAAGTTCCCATAAAAAAACATCTGCCTTTTTATAGAGGCAGATGTTTTTAATTTTACAAAAATTAAATATTAACGCTTTGAGAACTGGAAGCGTTTTCTTGCTTTCGGTCTTCCGGGTTTCTTTCTTTCAACCATTCTTGAATCTCTAGTTAGAAGACCTTCTTTTTTCAAAACTGCTTTTGATGTTTCGTTAAGCTCTAAAATTGTCCTCACTAAGCTATGGCTTATAGCTCCAGCTTGCCCGCTTACGCCGCCGCCGTTTACATTGACAAAAAAATCATAATTCTTTACGCCTTCCCAAACACCTAAAGGCTTTAAAGCTGTTTTTTTCAATCTTTCTAATCCGCCAAAATATTCGTCCACAGTCTTATTATTTATTATAATTTTACCATTGCCATTTGCCACCCTAGTTCTGGCAATTGCGTTCTTTCTGCGCCCTGCGCTTAAATAAGAAACATTGCTCATTTTTTCTCCTCTTTACTTTGCCGCCGCTAATTGCACGCTGTGCGTATGTTTATCTTCTCTAAATACTTTAAGTCTTGTAATCTGTCTATCTGCAAGTTTATTCTTTGGAAGCATGCCTTTTACTGCGGCAAGCAACGCTTTCTCAGGACTCTTTTCCATCAAAACGGAATAAGGCGTTAACTTTGCTCCTCCCGGGTATCCAGAATATGTGAAATACGTCTTTTGATCAAGTTTTTTACCTGTGAGAACAATCTTGCTTGCGTTTACTACAACAACAAAATCTCCGCAATCTATATGGTTTGTATAGAAAACTTTATTTTTACCTCTTAAAAGCTCCGCTATTTCAACAGCAAGCCTCCCTAAAATTTTCCCGCTTGCGTCTATCAAGTGCCATTTTCTTTCAATCGCGTCTTGTTTTGGTAAATAAGTTTTTTTATTCATCTCTAAAACCTTATCCTATAAAATTATACTGCCTTTAAAATA
>JAISDY010000072.1 GCA_031264425.1 Endomicrobium sp.
TTTAACAGTCTGTTGACGATTCTCGGCGTTCCTCGCGAACGTCTTGCTATTTCTTCGCTTGCAGTGTCGTCAATTGCTATATTCAGAATAGACGCCGAACGCTTAACTATATGTGTAAGATCTTTTATCCCGTAAAAGTCTAAATGTTCTATAATGCCAAATCTGTCTCTCAAAGGGCTTGATAAAAGTCCCGCTCTTGTTGTGGCTCCAATTAGAGTAAAACGCGGTACGGGGAGTTTAATGGTCTTTGCGGACGGTCCTTGCCCTATTATAATATCAAGCTCAAAATCTTCCATGACAGGATACAAAGACTCTTCAACAAGATGGTTTATTCTATGGATTTCATCTATAAAAAATATGTCTCCTTCTGAAAGATTCGTAAGAATTGCCGCTAAATCGCCAACTCGTTCTAATACCGGTCCGGATGTCACTCTAAGATTACTGCCCATCTCTTTTGCAATTATATGGGAAAGAGTGGTTTTGCCAAGTCCCGGAGGAGCATAAAATAAACAGTGGTCTAAAGCTTCTTGTCTGTTTTTTGCCGCTTCTATAAAAACTTTAAGATTGTTCTTAAGTTTTTCTTGACCTATAAAATCATCAAGGCTTTGAGGTCTTAAGGAATTTTCCATCCTATCTTCCTCAGACGTTTTAATAGGCTCAACAATTCTTTCTATTTTGTCCATTATTTAAAATTCCTGCAAAGATTTAGTTATTAAATTTTCTAAAGTTATATTCTTGTTTTGTTCGTATATTTTATTCACTGCATTTCTTGCTTGTTGCTCTTTGTATCCAAGAGCGGCGAGACCTTCTATAGCTTCCAAAATTAATTTATTTTCAGTTAGATTTACGTTTGTCCACTTCTCCTTACCTGATACTTCTACGTCTATTATTTTATCTTTTAAAGCCGCTATAATCTTATCCGCAGTCTTTTTTGTAAATCCAAACACAGCATGAAGCATTGACGGATTTTTTGAAATTACAGCAGTTTTGAAATCGGCAAAAGATTTGGAGATTTTATCCATATACTCCATTGCTTTCTTGGCGCCTATTCCGGGAACTTCATCTTTTATTAAAAGATACATATACCTTTCTTCTTTAGTCAAAAAACCATATAGACATATAACCCCGCCGTACATTCCCGAAACACTTTCAACAACGTATATTTTTACTTGGTCTCCGATTTCCGGAAGTTTGGAAAATATTGACAAAGCGATAATAGCCTCGTAACCTATACCGCTGACGTCAACCGTAATGCTATCTTTTGATTTAGACTCTAAAATTCCAGAAATATAATCTAACATAATATCCTTTCAAGTAATAACTAAAGTAAATTTTAGAACGAAGATTTTTGTTAAGAAAAACCGAGTAAAGTTTGCCGTGAACTGCAAATAAGCGTAGGTTTTTCAAAGCAAAAAAACTTAAAAGACAAGATTGTCTGTTATCGCCACTTTGCGGTATTAATGTGACATACTGCCATTGCCAAAGCGTCTGCCGCATCGTCAGGTTTTGGAATTTCTTTAAGTTTTAAAAAAGTTTTAACCATATGTTGCATTTGGTGTTTGTCTGCGGAACCATAGCCTGTAAGGGCTATTTTAACACATCTAGGATTGTATTCAACTAAAGGGATTTTATTCATTGAAACAGTTAAAACTATTGCGCCTCTGGACTGCCCTACGGACGCCACAGTTTTAGACGCTTTTAAAAAGAACAGCTCTTCTATAGCGACGACTTCAGGTTTATATCTGTTTATAACGGATTGAAGTTCGTCATGAACTGTATGGAGTCTTTCTATAAGAGGAGCGGGAGGCATTGTTTTGATGCACCCATATTGTATGGCGTTGATTTTATCTTTTGATAAAGCTTCAACAACCCCCCAGCCTGTAAGAGAAAGTCCCGGATCAATTCCAAGCACTATCATTACTCTTCTATTTTCTCCATTTCTTCTGAGGAAATGTCAAAGTTTGCATAAACATTCTTAGCGTCTTCGTGTTCTTCCAAAGAATCCATAAGCTTTAACATACATTTTGCGTCGTCGCCTGAAAGAGCTACCTGAGTTTGGGGAATCATGCTTATTTCAGAAGATGTTACATTTATATTTTTTTCTTTCAAGGATTTCTTTACGGATTCCAAATCTGAAGGATTTGTTATGATTTCGTATATATCACTGTCAGCTTCGCTTTTAAAATCTTCCGCCCCCGCTTCTAAAGCCGCATGCATAACGGTTTCTTCGTCTGTTCCGTCTTTATTTACCGTTATATAGCCTTTTCTGTCAAACATCCAGCCTACGCATCCGGTTTCGCCAAGGTTTCCTTTGTGGCTTGAAAACATTTTTCTTATTTCTGAAGCTGTTCTGTTTTTATTGTCCGTAGTTACTTCCACTATTAGAGCCACGCCTGCCGGACCATATCCCTCGTAAACCATTTCTTCGTAAATCGCACCCGGTATTTCGCCGTTGCCTCTTTGTATTGCTTTCTTTATGTTATCCTGAGGCATATTTGCTTCTTTAGCGTCGTCAATAGCTTTTCTTAGACGAGCGTT
>JAISDY010000008.1 GCA_031264425.1 Endomicrobium sp.
TAATGACGCAGCGCACGGCGGAAATGATGAGCGGCAGAATTTATAAGAAGTACGCTGTGTATGGCATTTAGCGGTTTAGTTTTTCTTTTTTCCGAAGATAAGACAAGATTTTCGCAATAAGGTTTGAAATTTTGTAAAGTCGGAGGAACAGCAAATGGTTATAAGAAAAAAAGTATCTGAAAAGAAAAGTGTTAAGAAAAAAGCTGTTAAATCTGTGTCTAAAAAAGATTCTGTAGATGAAGTCCCCTCAAGTTCATACATAGTTATAGATTACCCAAACGAAGCGGAAATAATTAACGATTTGCACTATGCATTGCGTATAGGAGCGTCTAACGACGGATACGTTGAAATTTCATTTAATGACGGCGAATGGCTTCCATGCAGATTCGGCAGCGGATATTGGTGGTTTGATTGGAGGGATTTCGCTCCGGGACACCATTCCTTGTCGGCAAGGCTTGTAAACCGTCACGGAAATATTATAGCAGAGTCTAGCAAGAGGAAATGTAAGGTATGTTAAAGGAAAGAGAAAGAAATATTTTTTTGAAAGTTTAGGAAAAGCATGTTTGTTTTCTGCAGTATTATGCTCGGCATTTGTTCTAGCGAGAACTTTTTTGCAAAACGACGATAAGACTTCAAAGAATTACATAAAAAGATTAAGAAAATCTTACGAAGGACTCTCCCCTGAAGATTATTGTGAAAACGGAAGTACAAAAATTAAAACTCACAGGGAATTTTAATGTATTTAAAGAAAGTGGAAGTTTGCGGTTTCAAGTCATTTGCCGATAAAACAGTATTGAATTTTGAACAAGGCATTTCTGGAATTATAGGACCTAATGGATGCGGCAAGTCCAATATATCTGATTCTATTCGTTGGTGTCTCGGAGAACAGAGAGCCAAATCTATGAGAAGCTCAAACATGCAGGAAGTTATATTTGGAGGAACTCAGACTAGAGCGACTACCGGAATGGCGGAAGTTTCTCTTACTTTTGACAATTCGCAAAATATTTTGCCTATTGACTATTCTGAAGTTACTGTTACGAGGAGATTATTTAGAAGCGGCGAGAGCGAATATTTCATCAATAAGACTCAGTGCAGACTTAAAGATATAAGGGATATGTTTTTGGACACAGGTATAGGTTCCGACGGATATTCTATAATTGAGCAGGGTAAGGTGGATTTTTTAACTACGGCAAAACCTGAAGATAGAAGAGAATTGTTTGAAGAGGCAGCCGGAGTTTCCAAATATAAAGTAAGAAGAGAAGAAACGCTAAGAAGGCTTGAGAAAATAGATGCGGATATGTCACGCTTGTCAGACGCTTTGGCTATACACAAGCAGCAGATAACTGCATTAGACATAGCTGCTAAAAAAGCAAAGCAGTATAAGAAGTACCAAGAAGAGCTTGCAAACTATGAAGTGGCGTCTTTGGTCAAACATATATCTTACGGCAATAATGAAATAGCAAGAATAAAAACGGAGCTTGACCCTAAAATAAAAGAATTTGAATCTACAAACACTTCAACGGCTCGGCTTGACACTGAAATACAGGAAATTCGTTTGTCTTTAGATGAAAAGAACGAGTCGTATGTAAGCGTAAACAAGGATTTAAGTGAAATAAAAATGCAGATAGGCGTGGCAGATCAGATAATTCAACACGCCATGCAAAGAGAAAGCGAAATAAAGTCTGAAAAAGAAAGCCTTGAGCAAGAGTTAGTTGTAAATAGAGAAAAGGTCATGCAGATGGAAGAACAGCTCAAAACTTTAAACTCGGACGACGGAACTTTAGCCGACGATTTGGTTAAATATGAAACTGACTATAGAGAAAAAGAGCAGCAGTATAATTTAGTAAAAAGCAGATTGTCTGAATTAGAGGCGAGAGAAAATGAAATAAGAGAAAAACTCTCACGGTTTGAGTCTGAAAAAGAGCAGCAGAATAATTTAAAAGCCGAACTTTCTGAAAGTAGAATACATCTTGACGCGGAAGTGGATTCTTTACAAAGAATAATTTCAAGGCTTGAAAACGACGTTGAGCCTACTCGTCAAGAAATAGTTGCCATAGAAGCTGAGCTTGAATCGGCGAACTCGTCAATTGGCTCTTTTGAAACAAAAAAAGAAGAGATAAATAAAATTATTTCGGAGAATGAAGAGAAACGTAAATCGTTGGAAAGTCTTCTTCTGCAGCACAAAGAATCTTTGGCGTCAAACGACTCTCGCGTATCTACACTTAAAGAATTTGATCAGCAAGATCCCGTGAGGTCTTCAATAAGAGCCGTTCTAAGTTTGGGCAATTTGGCAAGAGGACCCGTAAGCAGCATTATTGACGCTGATGAAGATAAACAGGAATTGGTTGCTTCTGCTCTTGGCGAAAGGTTAAACTATTTGGTTTGCGATACAGCTGAAAAAGCAGATCAGGCTATTAAATTTTTGGAAGAAAACGGTTTAAGCCGTCTTTCCTTTATTGTTGTCGATAAAATTTCAGATTCAGTCCAAAATTCCGCAATAGGTTTGCCTCAAGGCTATACCGAGCTTATAAAATTTTTAAGATATAATTCTTCTGACAAGAAGATAATTCGCTATGTTTGCTCCGGGGCTTTAGTTTCTGGAAGTAAAATTTATGGAAACGTTGTTGTTTCAGGCGGAGGAAAAATATCTTTTGAAAAACCTGTATTAATTGAGGAGCAAATAAAAAATCTTCAAAATAAATCGGAAGAATTAAAACTGAGTATTTCCACCGCACAGTCTGAAATTGAACAGATATATGAAAATCAAATCAATTTGCGTCTAGAAAAAGAAAGGCTAGGTTTTGACGCTATTAAAGTGAAGACTCAAATAGAAGGTAAACGCAGCCAAATAGAAGAAAAGAAAAACGATATAAAAAGCATCACTGAAGAAATAAACAAGCACAAAGAAGAAATAAGCTCAAAAACGGCGGAATTGAACTCCTTTAACGAAAAAATATCTATTTTTGAAATAAAACTTGCTGAATATGAAGACGAAGAAAATAGGCTTTACGAAGAGTTGAAAATTATAGAAAACGATACGTTTGCAGCTAAAAAAGAAGAGGAGACCTCAGCTCCGTTGATGATGGAAGCAAGGAGTGTTTGGGATAAAAAAGCTGCGGAATTTGAAAATAAGCGTCAAGGGCAGCAATATTTGTTGGACAATATTTCAAATATAAAAAAACAGATAGAATACGCTGAAAGCAAGATTGTTGAAAGCGAAGATAAGCTTTCCGAACTTCTTACTTCTCAAGAAACTGAGACGGTTAAAATTCAACAATTATATGAAAGTCAAGCTCAAAAAGAGGCTGAAATACAGCGTTCTTTAACCGACAGACAGAGTCTGCAAGATACGTTGGATTCAAAGACTAATGAATGGCACGATTTGCGCGGTAAGGTTGATGAGTTAAATAACGAAGTCAACGCTATGCAGGTAGATTTAAAAAATTTTGAATATCAAAAAAATGACTTGGAGAAGAGGCTCGCTGACACATACAGCAAGACCTATGAAGAAATCAAAAACGATTTTGACGGCATAGAAGTAAATAATGAAGAAATTACAAAAATAAAGAGAAAGATGGAATCTCTTGGATCTGTTAATCTTGCCGCTCAGGAAGAATACGATGCTTTGGAGCAGAGGTATAACTTCCTTTTGGCTCAACAGCAAGATTTGTTAAAAGCAAAAGACGATTTGCTTGAAGTTATAAAGAAAATAAATCAATCAACGATAGAGAATTTTAAAAAGACTTTTGATATTGTAAAAGATAATTTTAAAACCCTTTACAGAAAGTTATTCGGCGGCGGCGAAGCGGATTTAATGCTTACTGACGAAAACAATTTGCTTGAAAGTGGTGTGGATATTTACGCTCAGCCTCCGGGGAAAAAATTGCAGAATATTTCTCTTTGCTCTGGAGGAGAAAAAGCTTTAACGGCTGTGGCTCTGTTATTTGCATTTTTTATGGTTAAACCGTCCCCATTTTGCATTTTAGACGAGGTAGATGCTCCTTTAGATGATGCAAATGTGGGTAGATATAACTCTATGATTAAAGAATTTTCGTCAAAGTCGCAGTTTTTGGTTGTAACGCATAACAAGCGCACAATGGAAATGGCGGACGTTCTTTACGGTGTGACAATGGAAGAGCACGGCATTTCAAAAATAATCTCGGTAAAGATGAACAGGCAAGACGAAGTTGACTCTACAGTTCAAGAAGCATAATAATTGGAAACATGATTTAATGACAAAAATAGGTCTTGTAAAATGCGACGATTACAGTAAAGCAAATAATGCCGTTAGAGAAGCGGTTGCTCTTCTGGGCGGCATATCTGCTTTTATAAAGCCTTCTGAGCGTATTCTTATTAAACCAAATCTGTTAAGTCCCAAAGATCCTTTAAAAGCCGTAACCACACACCCAGAAATTGTAAGAGTTATAATAAAACTTGTGAAAGAAGCAGGGGCTATTCCTATAGTCGGTGACAGTCCTGGAGGAGCAATCCGAAATATAAAAAATGT